>JAGXLP010000120.1 GCA_018334615.1 Candidatus Bipolaricaulota bacterium | reverse complement strand
GTCAGAGAAGCGGATATAGTAGTGAGATACGGAGGAGACGAATTTTTGGTAATGTTGCCCGAAACGAACGGAGGCTCCAAACACACTGCCAATCGTCTAAGAAATGAAATCGATAGGTGGAACAATGAGTCAGACCTCCTGGACTTTACCCTTACTTTGGCAATTGGTTCATCTCACTGGAACCCCGACCAGGGTAGGGACGTAGAGGAAGCGTTGAAAGAAGCTGACAAGAAGATGTATGAGTCGAAAGAAAGGTAGTTGCTGGTAAAATCTTACCCCCAACATATACGGGCCTGTAGAAATTCAGTACTGCTTCATGGTGGGCCAGGTGCTCCGGAGGGGATAAGGTCCGTGGCGGAAAGTTGTTTCACGAGAGGGTATTCTGGAACCATTACAATAGGTTCCTTCCGTTGAAGAACAGGTTGATGAATTGATGGATCTGTTGAGTGAGGGAAAGTGGAAAATAAGAGAAAGTTTGTTTTCAGATAGGTAGATGTGTACTGATTGTTCAATAAATATTTAACAGGTTTTAGTCCCTGTATTGTTGCATTACAGGTTATATTGCCTGTAAACATAGGTAACAGAGGTCAAGAAACCTGCCTCAAGAGGCGGGGTTTTTACATTATGTGTTTGAAAGCACTCTTTCTGAGGCTATTTTCTGTTACTATTATAGATGATAAGAAGATGTAACCAAGTAGCCCTGCTTCCCCTACATCAGATAGTGTCAATTTCTCTTCCCGCTCTCCGTAAATAGAAGTCCGTTGTTATTCTATATTGGATTGTTGAAGCGAAGCTCAGTGATTTGCCGTAGGCGGTAGAATTTAAAGTTGCGCCACCGGTCTTTTTCTGTGAAAGTATATATCACGGGGTGAGATAATGAAAAAATCTATAACTATAACTCTCTGTCTTGTGATTGCATTGATACTGACAATTTCGCTGGCCGGTTTCGGTCAAGAGGATTTTTCCGCCGACCTTTTAATCGTGGAGCTCAGGAGAGCTGAGAGGCTTATTAGCTCCGGAAAGATTGCCCAGGGTCTGGACTCTTTGTTGGGCGTTAGTTCAATACTGGATAGTAATATACGAGAACTAAGTGACGCGGCTGGAAAAGAAACCGAATCGACGGCTTCCGGGGACGACCTGGAGATAGGGTTTGTAAATGCCCAGGAGGCTTTCACAGTATTCACACAAGCAGTAGAGGAAGAGAGAAAAAGTGCTCAAAAGAAGTCTGAGGAACTTGTCTCGCTCAGGGAGAGTGCCCTTAAAGGCGAGATATCGGAAAGTGAGTACAAGAAAAAAAGAGATATACTTCAAGCTGAGAAGCTAAAAGCTCAGCTCGCTATAGATATAGCCATGCTGGACAGGATGCTTAAATCAGAAGGATTCAAATCCGTTTCAGATAAGCTGTTTAACCTTAAAGAGCAAGTAAAACCCATAATGGACGAACTCGAAAAGGTATTGAACGACATTAGGGAAGGCTCGGCCGTTCCAGAGGAGATTTCGCAGACGCTTTCCCAAATTCACAACCAATACGAACAGCTCGATAACTTATTGACAAAATTGATAGAGTCCAAGATATTTCAGATTACCAACGTGAGGGCAAAGGAAGAAGGCTACGATCTCGTCCTCCGACAGGAAAACGTCGTACTGTATCGCAATCGCGATAGGATAGATAATCTAACCGAAATGGCGAAAGAGGCGCTTAGAAAGGAAATTGACAGCAAATGATCGTTTAATTCCCTACCCCTGGCTGGTGAGGATTTCTTGCGGAAGATTAACTGCAGATCTGTGATGGTTCTGGACCCCCTTATGGCCGGCCTATGAGCAAAAAAGGAGCTTAAAGTGAAAGAAAAAGACTTAAGGAAACATGGAGATGGTCCTTTCAATATTGTGGTTATTCACGGAGGTCCGGGTGCTCTGGGGGAGATGGGGTCCGTAGCCAGGAGGTTATCTCCTGAAAGAGGCGTTTTAGAACCTTTCCAGACCGCTGGGTCTATTGAAGAACAGGTTGATGAATTGATGGTTATATTAGGGGACCATGGCAACCCTCCTCTAACTTTAATCGGTTATTCCTGGGGTGCGTGGTTGAGTATTATATTTTCTGCAATCTACCCTGCAACTGTCGGAAGAATAATACTTGTCGGGAGCCCTCCGTTTAAGGAAAAATATGCGACCGGAATAAAGGAAACGCGGTTAAAACGCCTTGATGATGAGGATAGGCAGGAAGCGGAACGTTTGATGAAGGAATTGAGCCAAGCCGGGAAAGAAAATAAGGAAGAAGCTTTAACCCGATTAGCGGAATTGACCCGTAAAGCCGACTCGTTTGACCCCCTACCTTCTTTTGACGATTTGTCGGAAGTGGAAATTCAACCGGAAGTTCATCGGCAAGTGTGGGATGAAGCGGAGAAAGTGAGGGAAAGTGGCGAATTATTGGAGCTAGTTGAACTAGTTCAATGTTCGGTAGTCGCAATTCATGGAGATTACGATTCCCATCCCGCCGAGGGAGTGAAGGAACCTTTGTCTAAAGCCGCCGAAGAATTCAAATTCATTCTATTGAAGGATTGTGGTCATACTCCGTGGATTGAAAGAAAAGCTAAAGACAAGTTTTATGCAATTCTTGAAGGTTTGTTGGATTGAATAATTGAATTTCTCTGTTATGTTTCTCGAATTTTGGGAGTAGGGTTCAGTAGTTGTATGATTTGGCGAGATAAGAGTAAGCCTAAGCTCCATGATTTTCCGCGAGGAGGAAATTAAGTTGAGTCTATACGAAGCAATTTTTCACCGGCGTTCCATAAGAAAATATCCGGAGCCCCACCTTTCCGAAGAAAAGCTATCGGGGGTCAGGGAACTCCTTATGGAAAGACCAAGGCTATATCCGAATATATCAAGCGATGTTGTTATGGTAGAAAATGGCAGTAAATTACAGAGAAAGATTTCAGGGATAATATCGGATTACGGAAAAGTACGGGCTCCCCATTATTTGATTGTTTCGTCAAACGAGGAGGATGGCCACCTGGCCGATATCGGTTATAGCCTGGAATACGTAGTTTTGCACCTGACGAGTATGGGGATCGGTACCTGCTGGATAGGGAAAGGGTTTAAGGACGAGGAATTGGAAGATCTTGTCGAGCTCCCCACCGCTCAGGAATCCAGGGCTCTGATCGCATTTGGTCCTCCGCCGGATCAAGAATTAACCCGTATTAAAGAACCTCATAGAAAAGGCCTGGGTCATTTCCTCCTTGAAAAGAGAGAAGACCAGCTGGATGAGAAGGAGAGGAAGTTAGTTGACGGATTACGAAGGGCGCCGTCGGCAATCAACGGTCAACCCTGGAGAATTTCGATAGAGGAAGAGACGGTACATCTTTTTATTGAACTTCGGAGCAAAATTACCAGAACCCTTATCGGGAATATGATGACCATGAATAAAATAGACGGGGGAATTGGATTGAGTCATCTTGAAATTACCGCAGGGAATTTATGGGACGATATCTCGATCCAGAGTGATCACGAAGTCGACATGGATGGGTTTAAGTATATAGGTAGTCTAAATATTTTGTAAAACATTCATCCAGTTTTGCCAAATCCCGTATTAGCCTGGAGCTCTGCCTCCAGGATTTTGCAATCGATCTTAGTGTATATCCTTGAGCCTATTCTGTACCTTAGAGGTAATTGACTTTAAAACGGGTAGTCTGGCGATCATAATTTATGAATAGGAGGTTTTACAGATGAATAAGCTCACAAAATTTGTGATGTTCGGTCTTTTACTTGCTGTGATAGGTGGTTTACTTTACGTCGGGATTAGTTTTCACGACAGAATAGAATCAAAAATTGGACAGGACGCTATTTCACCCCTGAAAGAAAGGGTGGGCAAGGTTGAGGATAAAGTCG
>JAGXLP010000017.1:9085-14517 GCA_018334615.1 Candidatus Bipolaricaulota bacterium | reverse complement strand
GCGGATACGTATTCATGAAGGCTGGAATCTAACGGGTAGCGGTACTGGATTCTCTGACTTTGAGTTCTGAATCGAGCTCTATTTTTCGAGGATGCCGTTCTTCCTCGCTTTTTTCTATTTGCTCAAATAGTAGTTGAGCGGCCTGATAGCCCATCTCGTATGGTTGTTGCGCCACGGAAGTGATGCTCGGGTTAAAGCTTGCTGCCCATTCCGGGTCGTCGAAGCCCACAAGGGCTATTTCTTCCGGGCATTTTACGTTTTTTTGTTTGAAATAACTCAAAACTCCTTCTGTCATTAGGTCATTTGTGCTGAAAATTGCTGTTACCTCCGGGTTGTTCTCTAGAAGGGATTTCGTTGAGGCGCTGGCTCCCTCTACTTCCAGCCCGGCCTTTCTGATGTAATCTTCTTTGATTTCAATTCCGTTGTCTTTCAGGGCTTCCTTATATCCCTCAAGCCTGTGGGCAAAACTGGTGATATCGGTTAGTTCCAGGATAATCCCAATGTTCTTATGCCCCTGGTCTATGAGATGCTGGGTAGCTTTATAGCCCCCCTCCCTGTTATTTGAGTAAACTTGATCCGCTTTTAATTCGGGCAATTCTCGGTCAATACAGACCACCGGTAAGCCTTCTTCCAATAAAGGGCCGATATTTTTATTACCTTCGCCGGTTGGGGAAATTATGAACCCATCAACTCGTTTGGATTTCAGGAGAGAAAGATTTTGCCCTTCTTGTGTGGGGTTCTCATCTGTGTTGGTTAAAATTAGGCTGAATTTATGTTCCCTTACACAGTCCTCGACCCCCCGGGCAACCTGAGGGAAGAATGGGTTTACTATATCAGAAACTACCAGTGCTATAGTCTGGCTTTTTCCCTTGCTCAGGCCCTGTGCCAGTGGGTCGGGGTGATAATTGAGCTCTTCAATAGCCCTGTTTACCCGGTTCGTCAGTTCGGGGCTTACGTATCTGGTACCGTTTATTACATGGGATACGGTAGTCACCGATACGTCCGCCAGCTTAGCTACGTCTTTCATTGTTGCCATTTTAGTCACCCCACAAAACGCTTACGCAAACGGTTAAATATATCAAAAAAGCGTGACTTATTCAAATTTATTCGCTATCCTAAATGTATATAGATATAGAGGAGGGATTCACTCAAGACATCTCGACTTCCGGACGGGTGTAGCTTGATTCAAGGATTCTTTTTAAGATAGGAGGTATTTATGTTAGACGATCTGAAAGGCGAGGATTTCTGGAAAATAGCCAGACGGTATTTCGTGCTTAACGGATTTGATGGAATATTGACCGTATTGGGGATCACGGCAGGATCATTTTCAACGGGAGTTGCCAGTCCAAAAGTGTTGATTACTTCCAGCATGGGGGCGGCAATTGCACTGGGTGTATCCGGGATCTCCGGAGCTTACATAACTGAAAAGGCGGAAAGACTTAAAGAGTTCAAGGAACTCCAGAGTCTGATGCTCTCCGACCTTACGGATTCGATACATAAGAAAAACGTAACTCGCCGATCGATCGCTATCTCTCTGATAAACGGGGCTTCTCCGTTTTTATGTGCCGTTCTCTCTGCCCTGCCTTACTTTGCGGCACTGGCTGGGATTATTGGTATGGAGCTTGCCTATTATTTTTCTGCCGGAATTGCGCTGGGCCTTATGGGGTCTCTGGGTGCTTTTTTGGCTAAAATTTCTAAAGAGAACCTGATAATTTACGGTATTAAGATGATTGGTGTCGGAGTACTAACGGTAGTTCTTTCGCTAACTCTGGGAATTGGAGGGTAGTATTTTTTCCTCCGATCCAATGTTCGGTGCTGGGCTACCTCCTGGTTGCCAGGTTAAAGGTTAAATCAGCATTTATTGTTCCAACCAAAGTGGCACAATCGCTCCGTTTAGGTAGTGGTCGAAATATAAGAATTTAACAATCCCTCTAACTCTTCCTGTCTTCCCGATTTCAGAACGATTGGCTCTTTTACGTGTTCTGTTACGTAATTTTCGAGCTCTTCAAAATTGGTCTCATCCTGGCATATTCTCTTTCCAGGTTCCTCCCGAAAACTTGAATACCGATCCCGCCTGAATTTTTCCAGCACACCGTCTTCAATTAGCCTGTGGGCAACTTTTAGCCCAAACGCGAAGGAATCCATGCCGGCAATGTGAGCGACAAATAAATCCCTCGGTTTGAAGGATTCTCTTCTGACCTTCGCGTCGAAGTTCAACCCCCCGGGTGCCAGTCCGTCGTTTCTGAGGATTTCGTACATTGCCAGTATCGTACTATACATATTTGTGGGAAATTGGTCTGTATCCCACCCCAGCAGCAGGTCACCCTGATTTGCATCGACGCTTCCCAGAAGGTCGTTCTCCCGGGCATAAGCCAGTTCGTGGTGAAAATCATGACCTGCCAAAGTCGCGTGATTGGCTTCAATATTGGCCTTAAACCGTCGTTCTAACCCGTATTTTCTGAGGAAAGCTGCCAGGTGTTCCACGTCGAAGTCGTACTGGTGCTTGGTCGGCTCCATGGGTTTTGGTTCTATTAAAAGTTGTCCTTCGAAGTTGATTCTCTCTGCATGGTCTGCTGCCATGGAAAGAAAACGGGCTAGATTGTCTTGTTCAAGGCCAAGGTCCGTGTTAAGTAAAGTTTGATAGCCTTCCCTGCCGCCCCAGAACACATAATTAGAGCCGCCGAGCTTTTTCGTCACCTCCATAGCTTTTTTTACCTGAGCTGCCGCGTAAGCAAAAACTTCGGAATTTGGCGAAGTTGCTGCACCATGAACGTATCTTGGATGTTCAAATAGGTTTGCCGTACCCCAGAGAAGCTCAACGTCTTTTTCTTCCATCAACTCTTCGATCAAAGAAGCTATTTCGTCCAGGTTATCGTTGGTCTCTTTCAAAGAATCGCCGGGAGGGGCTATATCTCTATCGTGGAAACAGAAATAGTCCAGCCCCAGTTTTTCCATAAATTCAAAGGCTGCCCGAGCCCTCTCTTTCGCTTTACCCATTGGATCCTCTAGCTGGTCCCATGGTCTCTGAATGGTTGCCGAGCCGAACGGATCGGTTCCCTTGCCGGTAAATGAGTGCCAGTAGGCAACGGAAAATCTCAAATAGTCGGACATGGACTTGCTTCCAACTTTTTCTTCCGGATTGTAATGTTTAAAGGAAAGTGCCTCCCTTGATTTGTTGCCTTTGTATTCAACTTTTTCTATTTCTGGAAAATATTGAGTCATAATTCCTCCTATTGACAATTGTTAGGAATAAGGCGAATTGGTCGTCATTAATTAACCTCTCTAATTCGTTTCGAACGGGTCGATTGTAGTTAGGTTTCGGGGGCTGCGACTTCTAAGATTTCTACGTTCCTCAATCCCTCCTCGCCTGGTACTTCGGGATCCGTGTCGTTAACTATCGACTCTACGAAATTCTGTATTTCTCCCTCGTACGGGTTTACCTGGTGAAAGTCCAGCTCCTCTTCTCCAAGGGTTATGGATCCTCCGCCGTCCGGCCCGAGAGTATCCCGACATATTGCTCCTCCTTGACCGCCGTATATTTTGAAGACGGGTTCAGACTCAAATAGCACGGACGTGGTTAACTCTGCAGTTGCTCCTGACTCAAATTTTAAGTTTACCATGGCCGTTTCGTCGTGGGGGCTATTCCAGTATTCGTTTGCGATGGTGCTATTTATCTCCCTTACATCGCCACAGGCGCGCGTCATAGCCCAGAGAATCAGATCCAAGCCGTGAGTGCCGACGCCAGCGAGTCCCCACCATCTGCCTACCTCCTTGTGAGCTCTCCAGTTGGAATCATCTTCAGCTTTAAACGACCACTGGACCCTGGCGTGGTGAAGTTCTCCCAGAGCGCCGGCGTGAATTTCCCGAATTAACTTTCTGTGTCCTTTGTGCCAGCGCAGGTGATATGCCACTCCGAGTTTTACTCCGTTTTCTTGGCAAACCTGTAATAGTTTTTTTCCTTCCTCTGAACTGGCAACCATCGGTTTTTCCATAAGTACGTGTTTTCCGGCCCGGGCCGCTTTTTTCCCGTATTCCGCGTGAGTCTTATCCGGGGTGGATACCAGGACGGCGTCGAGCTGGTTATCTTCTAACATCTCCTCGAAGTCGTCAAATGCGGGGTTCTCGGCCTTGGCCCCATGACGGTCAGCAAAATTCCTGGCTCTGGCCAGGCTTCTACTTGTTACGCTCCAGAAGTGGGCTTCCTTAGTTGAGGTTATTGCCGGTACCAGCTTTCGATCGGCGATACTACCCGGCCCAACGATTCCTAAATTAATTGACATAAATATTACCTCCGGTTAAGAATTTCGTAATTTTATTGTCGCCTGGTCTGAGGAGTCTGAGGACAGGCGGCAATGCAGCTTGAGCAATCACTTCCGTTTTCAACCCAGAATTGGTAACAGCTATAGTGATCCACGGGCCAGCGCGTGATTCCTTCGTTATTGGACGGACAGGCTGCCTTGCCGGTCGGAGAAGGCTTTTCAGATATTGCGTCGACCTCACAGGCTTCACTGCAGAGTGTACAGGTGCGACACGATTCCGAAAGAGGGGGTGTAAGCGGTTCGTCCTCTACCAGGTCCATATTTGTAAATACCTTACAAATCTTTAGACATGAACCAAGACGGGAGTTTATCAACAGACCGTTCCTTCCAAGCTGGCCTAAACCGGCGTCTATTGCCAGGGGTATGCTTAAAGCGCCATCGTTACCCATTGGTAAAGCTTTGAAACCAAGCCGCCTTATATATTCTGCGAGACAGGAAATCAGGAAAGCCATTCTCGAATACGAGACTGCTGAAGCCGTGGCAGCTGGCAGTTTGGGTGAGGTTCGTATCATTTCTGCATCCATGGGAACAATCATCACGACGGCATAGTCATAGGTTAGATGGTCTTCTAAGGGATTACCACTGCGGTCATTAGAGTAAACCCACCGGCGGTCGACTTTAGTTATACCTACGGCACTGGCTCCGTAGGTTAGCGCGGATCGTTTGAGTTCTCTGGTCAAGGTTTTCGGATTATCCTCAGAGGGGTCCAGTACCGGCTTTCCCATAATGTTATTGGAGTCGTTTGGGGTTTTAACCTGGAATGCCTCCGTAAAGTAGTCGTAAACAGACCAACCGCCAAGTGCACGGGCTAGTTGAAACGAACTATAACCTTTCTTTCTGTCGATTACCTGTTTAATTTGGTCGTACATGCCCTGGTGGTAGAATGGTGCTTCTCTGTCGTTGTGTATTTTAGCAAAGACAGTATCTCGCTGGTCGAACCGGTTGTAGGCTTCCCTATCTATTATTGAATCCGGAAATTCGTCTTTCATGGTATCAGATGATTTAATCAAATCCAGTATTCAAGGTAAATAATCGGTGGACTGCGAGTCCCGCGAGGTTACCGCAGATGGAATTTATCTTCAATTTGCCGGTTCAGGGTTTTAGTCTTTTTTT
>JAGXLP010000017.1:0-8818 GCA_018334615.1 Candidatus Bipolaricaulota bacterium | reverse complement strand
CGACATCTAGATCACCCCAGGTTAAAGATAACTCATGGTACCTAAAAACCAAAATGGAGATCGGTTGATAAATTCTTTGACTTTGTGTCATGTCCGGGATTTTTTGGTATCGTAATATCCGTCCGTATTACCAAGAAATTTTCATTTATTAATTAGCCAGAAGATTAAGTTAAGCAATATGGTAAGACCAATACTAACGATAAGTGCAGTACCAAGCGGGAAGTAAAACTTAAATTGTCCTTTTTCAAAGTGGAAGTCCCCCGGAAGGTCACCTAAGAAGGGGATCCTGTTACCAAAGACAAGAAGCAGCCCTATCCCCAGGAGAATTCCTCCTCCTATCAACAGCATCCTGCCCAGTTCTTTTGCAAATGGGGGCATATTTTCTTTCCTCGCGGTTATCTTATGAAAACCCGATCTGATCTACCAGAGTTTGAAACCCGGATTATCCTGGACGAGTTCCACGTAATTTTCCCCGCCCGGGGTTTTTAGTTCAACCGGGCGTACTATTTTGTTCCAACACCAGCTTTGACCCTTTGTTGCATTGAATTTCTTTTTACTTTATCATTCCCCTGAATAACGGCGTCTGATCACATAATATATGCCGAGGTGGCGGAATTGGCAGACGCGCATGGTTGAGGGCCATGTGGACATTTTTCGTCCGTGCGGGTTCAAGTCCCGCCCTCGGCACCAATACTTTTTTACGGGGAATTTTTCTTGCCAATATGAAAGTTTTGCTTGATACAATGAGTGGGGATGCACCACCCAGAGAAATAATAAAAGGTGCAATTCAGGCTCTTCAGGAGACCCGGGACTCGGATTTCGAAATAACCCTGGTGGGGCCCGAGGAATTGAATCGTAAGCAAGTACAGGATCTCCAGGCGGGGAAGAATAAGTCAAGAATCTCATTCCTTCACGCTTCCCAGACAATTTCTATGGACGACACTCCAGCTAAGGCCGTCCGGAATAATCCGGAATCGTCTTTAGTAAAGGGCATCAAGGCCTTACACGACAAGTCTGAAATATTTATTTCCTCCGGCAATACGGGAGCGGTTGTGGCGGCAGCCCTATTTAACCTTGGCAGGATTCCCGGGGTTAAGCGCCCCGGCCTTGCAGGAGTAATGCCTACCGTAAAGAGCGGGAATGTTGTGCTGATAGATATTGGTGCTACTACGGATGCAAGTCCTCGAAATCTCGCGCAGTTCGGGATAATGGGGAATTCCTATGCTAAAAGCGTAATTGGGAAAGAGAACCCGAAAGTAGGTGTATTGAATATAGGGGAGGAGCAAACCAAGGGAAATAAGTTGACCAAAGAAGCTGTGGATTTGATCCGTAAGACCGACCTTCAGTACGTAGGTAACGTGGAACCCCATCGGCTTTTGATCGAGCCCCCGGCAGATGTAGTTGTATGTGAGGGTTTTGTGGGCAATATTCTGATAAAGGCTTTCGAAGGAGGGGCCGAGGGGACAATAGGCTTTTTCAAGAAAGCACTTTCTTCCAGCGTTAGGGCAAAAATTGGAGGGCTGGTGTTGCGGCCCACTCTGGAAAAATTAAAAAATCAATTGAGTTATTCCCAGTTTGGTGCTGTTCCCCTGTTAGGTATAAAGGGTATTGTTTTTGTTGCACACGGCAGGTCGGAAGCTCGGGCGATTAAAAATGCCATTGTGAATGCAGGGGAAGCCTCGCGCTGGGACTTGCCCGGGGAAATAGAATCTGAAATAGAAAGGGTGAATTTTGTCGATGGATAACAAAAAGAAACCGGGACTTCCTAAGATGGTGGGTATTGGCGCTTCTGTCCCCGATAAAGTGCTAACCAATAAAGATCTTGAAGAGCTGGTTGATACATCTGATGAATGGATTACTAGCCGAACGGGGATAAAAAGACGACACGTCTTAAGGGAGGGCGAAGATCCTTCGTCCCTGGGAGTAACTGCCTCGGAAGAGGCAATAGAAACTTCTCAGATAGATAAGGATGAAATTGATTTGGTAATCACAGCTACCAATGTTTCGGATATGCCGATACCAGGCTCTTCTCCCTTTATAGTAAGGGATCTCGGGCTCTCTCGCGATATCCCTTTTTTCGATCTGAAAGCGGGCTGCAGCGGTTTTCTATATGGGATTGACGTTGCTTCCAATTTGATACTTGGAAACGGGTACGAAAATATTCTGGTAATTGGTTTGGAGGCCCTGTCTCGTGTTTTGGACTGGGAAGATCGAAGCACCTGTGTCCTTTTCGGGGACGGTGCAGGTGCAGCGTTGGTTAGCTCGGACGGGGGCGGAAGGACGATCCTTGCCTCGACTATGTATGGGGACCCGACCCGGCCAGAGCTTATCAACCTAAAGGGGGGTGGAACTCGTTATCCTCCTGCAGAAGGAGATCCTGATGATAGACGATACTTTATTGATATGGAAGGTAAGGGTGTGTTTAAGAGCGCCGTAAATATGATGAAGAAGTCCTCCGAGGAAGTAATAGGACGAGCTGATCTAAAGCTTTCGGACGTCGATTTAATTGTACCACACCAGGCCAATATCAGAATCATAAGACAGCTCGCCAAGAGTCTGGGTGTGGGAATGAGCAAGGTCGCCGTCAATCTGGAGGAGTACGCAAATATATCCACGGCCACTATCCCTCTCGCATTGAGGGAGGTAATTGATAACGATGGAATACGGTCGGGAGATTTGGTTCTTATGACTGCTTTTGGGGCCGGAGCGGCTTACGGGGCCGTGCTGGTTGAATGGTGATCCGTCGTGGATAAGGTAGCTTTTCTATTTCCCGGCCAGGGTTCACAAAAAGTAGGTATGGGCAGCTCTTTTGTGACTGACCCGAAAGTTACGGCGCTTTACGAGACCGCAAACGAGACGATGGGAATCGATCTTAAAGAATTGATGATCGAAGGCTCTGAGGATCTTTTATCTCGAACCAGTATTGCTCAACCTGCTATTTTTGTTGATAGCAATGCAAGATACAGGTTGCTAATAGAAGAGGGAATCGAACCGGATTGTGTTCTGGGTCATAGCCTGGGAGAATTTTCTGCTCTGGGGGCGGCTGGCTGTATTAATTTTGAACAGGGAGTTAGGTTGGTTAAGAAGAGAGGGGAATTGATGGAAGATATAAACGTGAAGGGAACGATGGTGGCAGTGCTTGGTTTAGACTACACTGAAGCCGAGAAACTGATAAAAGAGGTAGACGAATCGGTCACAGTCGCGAACTACAATTCTCCCGAGCAGCTTGTACTCTCCGGAAGAGAGGAGCCACTGGACAAAGCCTGCCAGTATTTGCAAGAAGAAGGTGCCCGGTGTATCGAACTGGATGTATCAGGACCGTTTCATTCTCCTTTCATGGAAGAGGCGGAGGGAAAGTTAAGGGACTACATCGATAAATTGGATTTTGAAGACCCTGAGGTGCCCGTACTTTCCGGGGTCTCTGGTTCATTTGAAACGAACGGCGATGGACTTGCGGATCTATTGGGTCAACAAATGACGCATCCGGTGAAATGGGTCGATTATGTCAGGGCGCTGGGGGATTTCGGAGTAGATATAACAATAGAGGCGGGCCCCGACGCGACTTTGACAAAATTAACGCGGAGAATTTTGCCCGATATCGAGTGTAAAACGTTTGACGAGGTGATATGAATTGGAGTTTTCCGGCGAGGTCGCTATCGTTACCGGAGGCGGGACCGGGATAGGTGAACAAATATCCAGCCGTCTGGTCAATAATGGAGTGAAGACTCAAATTTTTTCGCGAAGCCAGGGAAAAGAGACAGCCGAAAAGCTGGGACCTAATTGTACTTTCTTGGAAACGGACGTCACGGATTTCAAATCTGTCAAGAGTTCCGTTAAACAGACCATTGACCAGTACGATCGGATAGACTATCTCGTAAACAATGCAGGGTATACCAGCGACAACCTCTTACTTCGAATGTCCCCTGAGGAATGGGGGGAAGTAATTAACGTAAATTTGAATGGAGTGTTTAACTGTACGAGGGCCTCTCTCCGTTATATGATCAAAGGGGGAGGAAGTATAGTAAATATTTCGTCAGTTTCAGGTTTATTTGGCAATCCCGGCCAGGCCAATTACTCAGCGTCAAAGGCGGGAATAATCGGCTTTACCAAGTCCCTTGCTCAAGAATACGGTTCCAGGGAACTACGGGCGAACGTTGTCGCTCCCGGTTTTGTCGATACGAAGTTAACTGAGGATATTCCGGAGAAAAAACGCTCATCCTATCTTGATAACGTTATACTTAGCAGATTTGCTGATCCGGAGGAAGTGGCACACCCAACTTTATTCTTATTAAGCGATAAAGCTAGTTATATTACCGGTACTGTGCTCAGGGTTGACGGTGGTTTGTCATTTGGCTAGACTTTTCATCGCTAACCTTGAGCTTATATTATACTAGGAGGTATTTCTATGGAAGATCTCGAATCCCGAGTTAAGGAGATCATTAGCCGACAGTTGATGGTGGATGAAGATGAGTTGACCCTTGGAGCCTCTTATGTTGAGGATCTGGGAGCCGATTCGCTGGACACAGTGGAAATGATAATGGAATTTGAAGACGAGTTCGGGATAGAAATTCCGGACGAGGACGCTGAAGAACTTACAACCGTGGGTGAGTCGATAGAGTACCTTGAAAACCTGCTCGAGGAGGAAGGTTAATCTGGAGCCTCTGAAGTAAGGCATTCGAGGTGATGTCTATGGGAGAGGAACGAAGGGGAGACGTTGGTCACGAGTCGAAGAATCCTTATTATGAGGGAAAAAAATATAAGGAACCTACTTATTGCACGAATTGTGATCTTGTCTACCGAGAGGGGCGTTGGATAGAGGGTTCTATTTCTTCAGAAGAAGACCCTCATGAAGCTTTATGTCCCGCCTGCAGGAGAAAAAGGGATAGAAATCCAGAAGGCCTGGTTTATTTATCCGGTAACTATTTTCAGGAACACAAAAAAGAGATACTTCAACTGGTGAAAAACGATGAAGAGAAGGCGAAGCAAACGAGGCCCCTGCAACGGTTGATGTGGGCTGATGAGGAATCAAATTCCATGGAACTGGCAACGACCAATGAACATCTGGCAAGGAGGATTGGCAAGTCCATTGCAAGGGCTCACGATGGAGATCTGGATATAAAATCAGGACACAATGAGCGACTGGTTAGAGTTTACTGGACAAGGGAGGATTAACGATTAATGTCTGAAAAAACCGATATAGATCCGAGAGATCAGAACCTGGAAAAATTTCTGTCTGACTTAGCTTCCAGCAAGCCCGCGCCGGGTGGAGGCTCAGCTGCTGCGGTCGCGGGAGCCTTAGCTGCCGCTCTTTCGTCCATGGTAGCCAACCTTACGGTAGGAAAGGAGAAGTACGCGGAAGTGGAGGACGAGTTTGAAGATATTTTAAAGCGGACTGACAATTTAAGGGGTGAATTCCTGGAAGCAATAAAGAAAGATATAGCCGCCTATACTGCAGTAATGGACGCGTATAAAGCCCCCAAAGATACTTCCGAACAAAAGGAGGCAAGAAAGGAGGCCATTCAACAGGCCCTCAAAGGTGCAACCGAACCACCGTTTGAAATGGCGGAACTGGCTATAGAGGTTCTGGAACTAAGTAAAGAATGTGCAGTTTCCGGAAATCAACACGCCGTGACTGATGCGGGCGCATCGGCGATACTTGCAGATGCTACGGTCAGGACGTCCCTGTTAAACGTAGATATAAATCTTGCTTCGATTTCTGACGACCAGTTTGTAGACGAGATGAGGGAAAAGAGAAACCTATTAACCAAACAAGCCCGAGACTTGTCCGAGGAAGTCGTAGAAATTATGAACGAGAAGATTTAGCCAACTCATGGCGGAGGAACTGCTGGAGCTTGCCCGATCAGCTGCAGAAGATGCCGGTGAAATGCTGCTGGAGGGATTGAAAAAGTCCAGAAAGGTTTCGCAGAAATCCGGTCCTGCGGATTTAGTTACTCAGTACGACCATTCGGCTCAGGACCTTATAGCAAATAAGATTCAGAAGAAGTTCCCAAAACACTCAATCCTGGCCGAAGAAGAGTTTGAGGTAGAAAAGAGTTCTACGAAGTGGATTGTTGATCCGCTGGACGGTACGACCAATTACATATACAATTATCCTCTTTTTTGTGTTTCCATCGCGGTTGAACAGGATGGGGAATTGACAGCGGGTGTTGTCCACTTACCGGTTCTTGAGGAGACCTTTACCGCAATGAAAGGTAAGGGGGCCTTTCTTAATGGACACAAAATATCTGTATCCGGAACCAGGGATTTCTCTAAATCATTACTCGCTACTGGTTTTCCATACGACGAAGATAGAATGCCGTCTGCAATAAAGTCTTTTTCTGGTCTGGTCCGAAAGGCGAGAGGAATAAGGCGGGACGGGGCAGCTGCAATGGATCTTGCCTTTGTAGCCGCAGGGAGATTTGACGGCTTCTGGGAACTGGGGCTATCTCCATGGGATGTCGCGGCAGGTTGCCTGATAATCAAAGAAGCGGGTGGGACGATTTCGGATTTTTCCGGAGAGGGGTATGATATCTACGGTACACAAGGGCTTGTAGCGACAAATGGAAGAATCCAAAACGCACTCGTAAAAAAGTTAATATTTTGAAGGTTGGTGAGAGCTGTGAACGCAATTTCAATTGATGAGGTCGATCAATACGATGGTGAGGACGTTATCATCAAGGGATGGTTGTTCAACAGGAGATCCAGCGGAGGAATCCAGTTTCTGCAGATAAGGGACGGATCCGGAATCATCCAGGGCGTTCTTAAAGAAGGTTCGGTAGACTCTGACCTGTTTGAAACCGCCCTGGACCTGAGAAGAGAATCTTCAATAGTGGTTCAGGGTAAGGTAAAGCGGGATGAGAGAGCTCCGATCGGGTACGAGCTTGAGGTCTCCGACATTTCCGTCCAGCAATCAGTTGAGGACGACTTCCCGATTACTCCGAAGGAGCACGGACCGGGGTTTTTGATGGATCATCGCCATCTTTGGATCAGGGCTAAAGGTTCAGCTCCCGTGCTCAGAGTTAGGCACGAGGTGCTCCAGGCACTTCGGGAATTCTTTGATCGTGAAGGACTCATAGCTACGGAAGGACCTATACTAACGGGTGTCTCCGTAGAAGGCACAACCACCCTATTTGAAACAGATTATTTTGGTGAGGATGCCTATTTAACTCAAAGTTCTCAACTCTACCTTGAGGCCACAGCTGCTGCTCTGGGCGAGGTATATTGGATCGGACCCGTATTCAGGGCGGAAAAGTCCAAAACCCGAAAACACCTAACTGAATTCTGGATGGCCGAGGCGGAACTCAGCTGGGTCGAGCACGATGAGAACCTGGACTTTCAGGAAAAGATGGTTCATGATGTAGTAAATCGGGTGGTCGACAAACGACGGGACGAACTCGAGAGTTTGGATGTAGATTCAGAGGCGTTGGTTAAGAAGGTCGAAAGACCTTTTCCAAGAATATCTTACGAGGAGGCTATTGAAATAGTTAACGAAGCAGGAATAGATATGAGTACCGGGGAGGACTTTGGTGCTCCGGCGGAGACTGCTCTTGGTGACCACTTTGACAAGCCCGTTTTTATTGAAGCGTTCCCCCGGGAACTAAAGCCGTTCTATATGGAGCCCATGCCCGATGGTGAAACGGTCTATGCTGCAGATTTGATCGCCCCGGACGGCTACGGTGAGCTTATCGGTGGAAGCCAGAGAATAGATGATCTTGAACTCCTCGAAGAGAGATTAGATGAGGAAGGTTTGCCACGGGATCCTTATGAATGGTACCTGGATTTGCGCAGGTACGGTTCTGTGCCACATTCGGGCTTTGGGCTCGGGGTGGAAAGAACTATTGCCTGGATATGTAGTTTGGATCACGTTAGGGAGACAATACCGTTTCCCCGTCAAATAAATAGGATTTATCCATAATTATGAGCATGAAAAGCTTTTTTCAATCGTTAAAGAACGTGTTTTGGTTCGGGTCAGTACCTGACGACCTCCAAAAGAAACCTTCACGGACGGCGGACGTACACGATGTATTTTTTCAGGCCCAGGATGTGAGTGACTGTGAAGAGGATTTGAAAGATCTGAAGCCTTGGATTAAGGAAAAGTTTAACGAGCCAAAGATTTTGCTGAATGATCCCGAGTCAATGGAGAGTTATATTGACATAAGCCTGGACGTGAAAACGCAGGAAGGCGAATTTCGGCTTGTTTACTACGAAAACGATGAACTAGTTTTGAGAGGTGACGGTGAGGTCGTCCTGGATCTGAAGGAAACCATCGGGCGGAAACTTGGGCTGGATTTCAAGCGAGTTTGACCTGAATCAAGCGGTTTTTGGCACGTTAGCTTGAACTTGTTTGCTCGAATGTCGGGTATGCTATCATTGGCAACATAACCTAGAGCCCGAAAACCATTAAGACATGGTCCCGCCCTGTGGGCGGGTTTTTTTGATTAAGCAGGGCAAAAAGTCATTCAAACAGAGGTGGTGTGAGGATGGGCCTGACGTCTGATTCATTCACGAATTTTAAGTTTCTATCAGCCCCAAAGCTATCGAACCAGGGTAAGAAAGTCGCCTTCCTTGTTCAGGAGGTAAACGAGGAGAAAGAGGACTATAACTCGAATATTTGGTTTCACGATCTGGAAAAAGATAATACGATGCAGCTTACCCGCTCAAACCAGGACGACGATTTCGCCTGGGCCGGAGAGGATGAAATATTGTTTATCTCTTCCAGAGATAGAGAAGAGGACGAGGAGGTAACGGACTTTTATCGAATTAGTCCAACTGGAGGAGAAGCAAAGAAAGCCTTCTCCGTTCCCCATGAGGTCAAATC
>JAGXLP010000016.1:9864-14593 GCA_018334615.1 Candidatus Bipolaricaulota bacterium | reverse complement strand
TCCTCTTTCGATAAAGAAAACTCCGGTGAAGAAATCAAGCCATTTCGGACTGTCTTCCTTCTATGAATAAATGTTCCTCGAATCAGGGAAAAGAACGTCTCCTCGTCACAGTCAAATTTCGACTTTTCAGCAAGAGTAATTTTCACCGTCGACGAGTGGACGCCCGGTGGAGGGTAGAATGCTTCTGGTGGGACATCCAGGACGTGATTAACTTCGCCGTAGGCCTGAACAAGATAGGTGATCGGACCACACCCCCTGGTTCCCGGTTTAGCTAATATCCTATCCGAGACCTCTTTCTGCATGGTCAATACGGCTCTGGAGAAGAGCTCCCGCTCTGAAACCAGTTTTTTCAGAATTTTTCCGGTGATGTTATAGGGGATATTTCCTACAATTCCTGCACGCTCTTTTTTTTCAACCACGATCTCTGATAAATCTATATCCAGTACGTTTCCTTTCAAAAATACGACGTTCTCCTCCGGATTGACCTCGTTGAATGGGTCCTCGAAGCGATCATCCACCTCAATACCGTAAACTCTGTCAAATGACCTCTTTAACAAACAAGTCAGGCTCCCCAGCCCTGCTCCTACTTCCACCACAATTCTTCCCCCACCGGAACTCTCAGCTATTGTGTTGAGCACGGTTCGATCAAACAGAAAATGCTGGCCGAGGTTTTTTCTCAAATTAATGTCAAAACTTCGGAGAAATCGTTTAAGGCTATTCTTATTGTGGAGGTCGTCACAGGTGAAACTAGTCACAGACTTATCAAACCAACCTTTTCCAATCCTCTTATCTCGTTGGCGCAGTAATTAACCGGATTTCGCTTGAACCCCCTGGCTATCTCGTTACTATCGTAACCCAATTCTTGTGACAGGGTGAAAATACGGTCGTTTTTTTGCCCGCCATCACGAATATCAGTGAGTATCTTTCTTTTCTGGCAGTAACCTATATAAGACTCCCACCGTTCAGAAATTCCCTCCTGACTGCTCAGGCAGTCATCTATGTTAAACCCTTCCCGATCGAACTTCTCGAGATTGTCTATGACTTGTTCCAGGAGATCCTGCTCATTTATCCTCTCGGTCCCCGCTTCTTTTGCCTCCACTAAATGATAGCTAGCCAGTTGTCCAAAATTAATAGTAGTAAGTCCCAGAATAGTTTCTCTCAGTTTCTCTCTCTTCTCCTTCTTCTCCAGCTCATCCAATTCCCTGATCTCTTTCCCCAAATTGACGAATATCCTTGTTTTCTCCTGTTTCATGAAATCGTAAGTGATATTGGTCGGGACTACCGTTACCTCCGGATCCGCCTCGTCGATTAAAATAAGTAAGCTGTCCTTAAGGTGTCCAAGGGTGCCGTCTTTCGACAACCCCCCTTCGGGCGTAATATAGAGAATAGCTCCCTCATTTAGCAGTTCAATAAACTTGGTCAACTGGCCCTTTACCGCCCCCAGCTTACTCTTTTTCACGGCTTTTCTAAACTCTGACTTGAAGTGACGTGAGCTGATCTTTCTTCTCGGATAACCTTCCCGTTCAAAAAACTCGGAGATCCTCATGTAAGGACTACCAAGCGAGGAATTTTCCAGTAATTTTTCCAGAGGTTCCTTTTTTATTACCTCTCTGAGCTGTGGGTCATTATCCTCTTCCTGAATTATCCGTAAGGCGTCATGTACGGGTACGGAATGGAAATCCAGCTTGCTGATCGGGTAAGCGTGAAGTTTACGCAAAATAAAGCCGAGACTCACGGGCTGCAGGATCTTTTTTAGAAGCTTCGGGCCCTTAATCCAGTTTCCCAGGAAACCGGGCTGGAAAAGGTTCTCGGCTGCCATGAAAGAAATGGGCGTTGCCGGACTCAAAAACCCGTTGTAGTAATAGAGCACCGTGGCAATGAGGACAGAATCAAGATCTCTCTTGTGGTTGGCCACGACCAGCGAAGAGGGTGTCTCCGAGTAGTTTTCCAGTCCATCAACCTGGAGATCGAAATAAGGTTTTATCCCCAGCCGGAAAGAAATACCAATTAAATTATACAGTAGCCAACTCATTAATACCTTTATATACCCACTTTTTTCGATCGCTAAAGCTTCTTCCAAGCGTTATTTTCCGACATCCTCGGGAAAATCACAAGTGGTTGCGAATTTCAGTAAGGGTCGCTAGTCTTGTTGGGTAACTGATTCACCAATAACAAAAATCACAAAGAGGTAAAATACATGGCTGGAAATTCAAACTTAGATATAAATGCTGTATGTGTCTACCGAGATCCGACTGCCGATTGGGGTGCTCATGGAATTACCACTGCGGTCGATCACCAACAGAAAGCGCTAGAAGAGAACGGTATAGAAGTAAAAGACAAACCAACCGAACCTTACGACATTATCCACATTAATTGGCCGGGGCCGATATCGCTCTTGAAGTTAAAACAGGCCCAGCGTCAGGGAAAGCTGGGAGTCGTTTTCGCTCATTCGGGGAAAGACATAGAAGGGGGATTTACCCTTTCAACATATCTTGAAAAGCCGTTCATAAAGTGGCTCACCATGCTCTACAATTCGGGAGATAGGGTTATCGCCCCCTCCGACTACACGAAAGATACCCTCGCCGAATTCGGAGTCGAAGCATCAAAAACTCGGACGGTCAGCAACGGGGTTGATCTGTCAAAAGTAGAATACTCAGAAGAGGGGAGGAAGAAGTATAGAAGTATCTACGATCTAGATAGCCCAACTATAATAGTCGTCGGTCAGGTCATTCCAAGAAAAGACGTCACCACCTTTGTAGAGGTAGCAAGAGAGTTACCCGAGTATCAATTCGTCTGGTACGGACATCGAATGAACAGACTCTTCATGTTCGATCGGGAAATGGACAGGGCGATTAAAAACTCTCCCGATAACGTTCAATTTACCGGGTACGTCGAAGACATCGGTGCAGCGTTTTCTTCGGGAGATTTATTCTTCTTTCCCTCCAAAGAGGAGAACGAGGGTATCGTCCTTCTAGAAGCTGCTGCTCGAGGATTGCCTATTGTAACGAGGGACCTCCCGGCCTACGAGGGCTGGTTGGAAGACGGACGTAATTGTTTAAAGGGCAACGACAGAGAAGAGTTCGTTAACCTGATAAAAAAAGTTATCGACAATACTCAGTTAAAGGAGTCACTTACGGAGGAAGCAAGAAATACCGCTGAAGAACACAGGTTGGAAAACATCGGAAAGAAATATCTGGATATTTATCGAGAATACATGGCAATTTAGGTTGTTGGTTATTCGGGCTTGAAATCATAAACTCCCCGCCTACAATTTAACAATTAATTAAGTATTTAATTATAACCAATTGGAGGTGTGTTGATATGAAAAAGCAAAATAATCCAGCAACCAGGTACTCCGCGATAAAACAAATTTATCACGAAAGTTATCTCAAGGACGTTTCCCATAGACTGAGAAAAGAAGCTGCCCACGAAAAGGAAAACTGCTCATAGGTTACTGATCTTCAACTTAAAGGTTTAAGGGGGGGTTATTGCCCCCTCTTTTTATTTTCCCCTTCCAGTCTTTTTAGGTAGCACTCGAGCAATTTTTCCGACATGGTTGCTGCTGAAAACCTTTTCGCAACCTCTCGCGCTTCACTGCTTTTCTCCTCCAGAAGGTCAGGGTTGTTTAATAGCGTTAAGACCTTTTCGCTAAAAAGGCGAACGTCTTCGGGAACGAGGTATCCCCCCCTCCCTTCGCGAAGTACGTCCCTCACTCCAGGCGCGTCCACTGCCACCACTGGAGTCTCCGCAGCAAGTGCCTCGGCAATCACCAATCCTTGGGTCTCCGTTAAAGAGGCAAATAAGAATACATCTGCCTCCTTGTAATAATGAGCAAGGACCTTATCGTCCTCTACGTACCCGGTAAAATGAATTGTCCTTGACGCATTCATCTTACTCACTCTAGCAAGAACCTTTCCCAGTCCCCTTCCACCACCTACAATGACAAAGTGAACCGACGAAAATTTCCTGGCCACTTTCCGGAAGGAATCCAACAGAAAACCGACGTTCTTCTCGCTTCCGACTCGACCCACGTAGAGCAGAATCTTTTCGTTCTCCCCTATGCCAAATTGTTCTCGGAGAGTCCTCACCTCCTCGGACTTCGAATTATAAGTATCCAGATTTATCCCCGTTGGCAAGACCGTTATGGAAGGATCCAGTCCATAAGATTCCAACAAACTCTTCATATCGGGCGAAGGCACAAAAATCTCTTTCCCATTTTTTGTTTCACGACGAGCGTAAAATCGAGCGACAGCCTGGGCAATATTGTCCGGCACACCCGGAACGTAGTGACGAATGTAAAGCTCAAGATTTGTGTGATAGGTAAAGAAAAGGGGGATATTATAATAGCTGGCAATCCAGCGAGCCGGTGTACTCATAATAGTGGGAAGATGTATATGCACTATGTCCAGTTCGGAAAACTCCCGCCGAAAAAACCTCGCAGCCTGAAAAGGGTCAGTCAACCGAAAGTCTTTCAGAAGGGGACTGTAATATGAGGGTATTCTGTGGACGTTCTTATCCTCCGATGTTTCCTCTTCGGGGTATTCGGGACAGAACACGAGTACTTCGTGACCCAATTGCCTTAGTTGTTGAGAAAAATTAACCACCGAGGTCGTTACCCCGCCAGGTGCCGGGAGATATGCCCCGGTAACAAAGCCTATTCTCATAATTCTCCTATTGGACGATAATTATTATAACACTTAGCAGATAAACCGGAACAGATCAAGTATCC
>JAGXLP010000016.1:0-9753 GCA_018334615.1 Candidatus Bipolaricaulota bacterium | reverse complement strand
GTTCAGTTAATTGAATTACATTTTCCACTTTAACTCCGATTTGTTCAACCCATACAAAACTATATAGTAAATAAAGTCAACAAACTTATAAATATAATCGGTTTAGCGGGATACTGTAATTATTAAAAAACCTCACTGTAATCTAATCAGGAATAGCTTTTTGAACTTCTCAACCAGGAGAAGTATAATTGTTTGATTGGGTTAAGTATAGTTCCTGTTAACCCAGAGGATGGTGTTAATATGGATATAAGAATTGGAGAGAAAGTCTCGGGCGTAGTAAGTGAAGTCCTGGAAGAGGGATACAAAATTTCTCTCTGTAATAATATCACCGGATTTGCCCCAAAAGATTATCTGGAGAACGGAATCGAGCCCTCCGAATTAACGGAAGGAGCGGAGGTAAAAGTTCGGGTCGAGGAGAAATCCGACGAGGGTGTTCCTCAACTCGCTTTAACCAAGTTATTCACCCAAGATAATTTCCAAAAGAAACCGGATAAATACCTCAAGAACATATCGGACGAGAAAAAGAACGGGGAAGAGAAGTCAATAGAAACCAAGACCTCCGAAGAGATAGAGGAATGGTTCTCGGAGGTTGAGGAAACTTTTGCCAAAATTAAGGAGAACAGAAAAGAAAGACTGAGTATAGATTTTTGGACTATTTAACCTGCATCAAGGAGGGGTATAATGCCGAGGGGTAAAGTAAGCGTTCATGAAGAACGTTGTAAAGGGTGTGGTTTATGTATAGAGGCCTGCCCTCAGGGCGTTCTATCATTTTCTGGAGATTTCAACTCCAGCGGGTATGACTACGTTACCGTAGATAACCCCGAAGATTGTGTCGGTTGCGGGTTTTGCGGCAAAGTTTGCCCCGATGTGGCTTTGACCGTTTACAAAAAGCAGAAGGAGGGGGTTTGATGGGCGAGAAAAAGTTAATGCGGGGAAACGAGGCAATCGCCGAAGCCGCAATCAGAGCTGGTTGCCGAAACTATTTTGCGTACCCAATCACACCCCAGGCGGAACTCCTACAATGGATGGCCAACCACATGCCGGAAGTGGAGAACGGAACTTTTCTTCAGGCAGAGAGCGAAGTTGGAGCCATAAGCATGGTCTACGGAGCGGCCTCTACAGGTGAGAGGACGATGACCTCGTCAAGTAGCCCGGGGATAAGTCTAAAACAGGAGGGAATTTCCTATTTAGCCGGCTCAGAACTACCTTCCGTGATTGTCAATATAATGAGAGGCGGGCCGGGGCTGGGAAATATCCAGCCCGCTCAGGGTGACTACTTTCAATCGACAAAAGGCGGAGGGCATGGAGATTACCAATTAATTGTCCTGGCACCGTCGACGGTTCCAGAGGCAGCCGAGCTTACTTTTGAATCCTTCGATCTGGCCGACAAGTACAGAATTCCGGTTATGGTTCTGGCGGACGGGATGATCGGACAGATGATGGAACCGGTGGAATTACCATCCCCGATCGATCCATCCAACCTTCCCGACAAACCCTGGGCAACTACGGGTACCAACGGTCGAGACCCAAACGTCATCAGGAGTTTTGCTCTAGGGGCGGAAAACCTCAAATCAATTAACCTGGACCTTCAGGAAAAATACGAAAAGATCAGAAAGAGGGAAATCCGGTTCGAAGAAATAGGTGTAGAGGACCCGGATATTCTCCTGGTCGCTTTTGGGACGGTGGCTCGAATAGCCAGGACAGCTCGAAGATTAGGGAAAAAGGAAGGAATAGATATAGGAATCTTCAGGCCAATTACTCTCTGGCCCTTTCCTGACGAGCGATTAGCCGAGTTAAGTGAATCCCTTGACACGGTCTTAACCGTAGAAATGAACGCGGGCCAGATGGTTGAAGACGTTCGCCTCTCCGTAAAATCTCGGGCCCAAACACCGTTTTACGGGGAACAGGGAGGAGTTGTGCCTACACCAAGCGAGATTCTGGAGGAGGTAAAACACCATGTCTAAAGAAGCCCTAGCCGAGGATACTGCAGGAATGGAAAAGGTATTTGATAGACCTAAAAGCCTCAACAACCAGCAATTCAGTTATTGTCCGGGCTGTCACCACGGGGTTATAAACAGACTAATCGCCGAAACAATCGATGAACTCGGTATTCAGGACAATACCGTGGGAACTGCTCCGGTCGGTTGCTCGGTTTTTCTTTACAAATGGTTCGATATTGACGTCATTCAACCAGCTCACGGTCGAGTCTCAGCAGTAGCTACAGGGGTAAAGCGAGCCAGACCCGACCTAAACGTCTTCGCCTATCAGGGGGACGGAGATTTTGCCTCCATAGGAACGAACAACTCGACCCATGCCGCCAACCGGGGTGATAATATTACCGTATTCTTTATAAACAATACACTTTACGGTATGACAGGAGGGGAAATGTCTCCCACCACCCTGCTGAACCAAAAGACCACGACTACGCCAAAGGGAAGAAAAGCTAAGGATTTTGGCCCCCCGATAAAAATGTCCGAGATGCTGTCAGCACTTGACGGGCCAACCTATATTACCCGACAAGCCGTCTACGACGTTAAAAGAATCGATCAGACCAAAAAGGCAATTAAAAAAGCCTTCCGCATCCAGACGGAAGGAAAGGGTTACGCCCTTGTAGAAATTCTTTCGGCCTGTCCAATTAACTGGGGGATGGATCCGGTAAAAGCAAACGAGAGGATCAAAGAAGAAGTAGAGAACGTCTATCCTCTCGGAGATATACTTGACAGGAGTTGAGGAGATAAGAATGGAAGAATATTCCACAATAGTATCCGGTTTTGGCGGTCAGGGCGTCATACTCACGGGTAAGATAATTGCTAGATCGGGAATGGAAGAAGGCCTGGAAGTGACCTGGTTGCCCTCTTACGGGCCGGAAATGCGCGGGGGTACGGCCAACTGCACGGCAATCATCTCGTCCAAGCTTATCGGATCGCCAGTCGTAAACAATCCGTCCTCTCTAATCGCTTTCAACGAACCTTCACTGGATAAATTTGGAGCCTCGGTTCGGGAAGGTGGAGTAATTGTCCTTAATAGCTCCCTGATCGAAGATCATCCGGAATACGGCCCCACCAGAGTCGTTCCCGTATCGTTCAACGAGATCGCCAGACAGCTGGAAAACCAAAAGGTCATTAACATGGTAGCCCTGGGTGCCTGGTCACACGCGACCGAAGCGCTATCCCTGGAGGCACTACAGAAAGGAATGAAACTAACTCTGGAAGAGTCGGGGAAGGGAAAATTCGTGGAGGTCAACGAAAAGGCACTGGAGAAAGGGTACGCTGCTGCCGACTGACAACCGTTAATTCGGAGTAGTTCTATCATGAATATTTCGGGCGAGGAAGAGAACCTGGACGGAGAAACTCTCGAGGAAAACCAGATTTTCCAGGGTAAATTACTTAGGTTAACAGTTAACACGGTCCGTGACTCGGACGGGTCAATTACCGAGCGAGAGGTCGTTCATCATCCAGGCGGTGTTGTAATACTCCCAATTTTGAACGGGGATCAAGGGGAGGAAATACTCCTGGTAAAACAATATAGGGAGCCAGCGGGCGAGGCACTCTGGGAGCTACCGGCCGGAACCCTGGAAGAAGGGGAATCTCAGAGAGAATGTGCTCTGCGGGAATTAATGGAAGAAACCCGTTACAGACCCGCGGGACTCGAGAAAAAGGTAAACCTTTTTACCTCACCCGGTTATTCCGACGAAATTCTTACCCTTTACCAGGCCACGGGACTGGAAAAAATAAGCGATAGCGAGGTCGTAGAATCACCCGAAGGTGAAAACCTGACCGCGAAGAGCTTCCCGGTTCAAGAAATAATCACCAAAGCGAGAGAGGGCAAAATAACCGACGGAAAAACGCTGGCGGGATTATTTTTCCTGCTCGACCAAACCATAAATTCCTGAACTCACAAACTGGACAAGAAATACCCGCTACGACCTTATTCTAACTGCCGTAGCGGGTAGGATCTTACGCTAACAGATCAAGTATAGATCTCAGTACTTTAGTATTTTCCTTTAAGTCACTTTCCATTACGGGTTTTACGTCTATAGTCTCGTTAAACGTATTGACGACCCGTCCATCCTTTTCAAGCCATGACCTAATCGGTACCAAAGCATCTACTCTCTCGGCTGTGTCGTTAAACGTGGATCCGAACTTAATTACCTTTTGGTAGGATTTTAATTCGAGCTCACTCTGATAAGGAACCCGATCCCAGATCAAGAGAACTTCTCCTCTCTTCGATCCTTCGAGGTGGTCCAATTCGGGTAGCCCGTGGCCATTTGCTTCAGGGCTTGTAATTATTCTTGTGTCAGCTGAACTTTCTGTACCCGGATTCAATATCGCGATCCCGGAATTACCCGCCAAATTCTCGGGGCGTTCCAGGATTTCGGACCCCTCGTTCTCTGCCTGTGTCACCAGAGTTTTCAGAATGGGATTAACCTCGTAGGCTCCCGGCTCGACGTAAATTGCCTGAGCGGACAATAAATCCTCTAGATTTGCTGTAGAATCGCGGTTAACGGGAGACTTAACAAACATTCTTCCACCGGAAGTCTCGGCAATTTTCTTCAGCAGCTCGGCCTCTTCTACCGTCGTCGACATCCCCGGAACTACGTCCATTCGCTTTCCTTTCAGAATTTGTTTTATTCTATCCCATTCCACAGCCTTCCATTTACCTTTGTCCTTCAGTTTGATTGCCTCAACTCTTTTCTTCACGTTCATCGGGCCTTCGAACTTACCCCTGTCACACAGGTGACCACCGTAGGAGTCCTCATTGGCCGGAACTATTTTGATCGGTCGGCCCTGGTCTAACTGAACTTTGGCTGGACAAGTAAGCCCACAACCCAAACATCGGGTCCTGACTTCCGCATCCGGGTTAAACGGCCCCGGTTTTTTCTCCTGAATTACTTCCTCCAGCGCTCCCGTTGGACAGCTATCCGCCAAATCACCAATCAGGTCGCTATTCGATTCTCCCAAAGCCTCTTCGAACGGTGGAGCTACCATTGTTGAAAAGCCCCGATTGACAAACTGTAACTCCCCTTCCCCGTGAATTGTTTCGGTAGTTCTTACACAGGAGCCACAGAGGATACACTTGTTGGGGTCGCGTTCAATCCTGGAATCCGAGTTATCTATCTCCCTATCTAGCCGTTCTCCATCGAATCTATCTTGCTGGGCTCCGTACTCATCGGAGCACTCCCTTAGTTTACAATCAAACCGGTCCAGACAGCCACATTCCAGGCAACGAGTTGCTTCTTCGACCGCTTCTCCTCCCGAATATCCGTGTTCTATCGGGGAAAAGTTGCTTATTCTCGTTTCCGGGTCTCTTTTTTTCATCCGGACTCGGTCAGTCTCCTCTTCCTCGGCAAAATCTTCCTCGGTCTTCTCATCCCTATGAACGTAACCGAACGGTAGTCTAAAGTCAGTTGGTGGCTGGTAGTCACTTAGCTGATCTTCCAGGTATTTATCTATTACGTAAGCTACCTCGCGGCCCTGTCCAGTAGATTCAGCAATAGAAGAAGGACCTATAGAAGCATCACCGGCGGCAAACACGTCAGCGTAGTTCGTCCTGTACTTCCCGTGGTTCTTTATCGTGTAATCCTCAACAGAAATTCCCTCTTCCTCCAGTAACTCCACCTCGGGGGCTTCGCCGATTGACATCAATACGGTATCGCAGGATAGTTCTTCCGTCTCGCCTTCTATTTTGACCGGCTTTGGCCTTCCGGATTCGTCCGGTTCCCCAAGCTTCATCTTTGCACAGGTCATTCCTTCCACGCGCTCTTCGCCTTTTATCTCTTCCGGGTTGAGCAAAAAGCTGAAATTAATCCCCTCTTCTTTAGCCTCTTCGATTTCGTCCTTAGGGGCCGGTGCCTGATCTTCCGTCCGCCTATAGACTACGGTTACGTCGGCACCCAGCCTTTTGGCTACCCTTGCGGTGTCCATAGCACAACCTCCGCAACCGACGACTGCGACTTCATCACCTATATCAACTTCCTCTCCGGAAGAATGCTGAACGAGAAAATCAGTACCGCCCATAACCCCATCCAGTTCGTGTCCCGGTATAGGTATTTCCCAGCTTTCCCATGCTCCGGTGGCCAATAAGACTGAATCGTGATTATTTCTCAGGTTTTCAAGAGCGATATCCTCCCCCATCTTGGTCTCCATCCTGGCCTCAATTCCGAGATTCATTATCCATTCTATCTCCTGTCGAAGCAGGTCATTGGGTAACCTGTAATTGGGAATTCCATAGCGCATCATTCCACCCAGTTCCGGCATCTTATCGTATATAGTTACCGAATGCCCTTCAAGCCTTAAAAAATAGGCAGCCGTCAGACCAGCGGGCCCTCCGCCAACTATTCCGATGCTTTTGCTTGTTTCACCTTCAATTTCGGGAGTCCAGGGATCCGTAAGATCTAATTCTGCAGCATACTCTTTTAACTGACGAATAGCCATCGGCTCTTCGACCAGTTCTCGGCGGCATGCCTCTTCGCACGGCGCAAAGCAGGCCCGCCCCAGTGAGACAGCAAGTGGGGTCTTCTCCTTTATCAATTTTACTGCCTGTTTTGGCCGCCCGTTCGCAATATGGGCAATATATCCCTGAACATCAAGGCTAGCCGGACATTCAATAGTACACGGAGGCACGCAGTCTCCGGTATGTTCGGATAGAAGCAACTCCAGAGCCGTCCTTCGACCCTCCAGAACTTCCTCCGTCTCCGTCTCAATCTTCATATCCTCTTCAACCGGCGTGTCACAGGAAGTGGTAATTTCGGTTCCATTTGAAGTTTCGATTTCTACCAAACAGGTCCGGCAACCTCCGTAAGGTAGGTCTATTTCCTCGAGCTCACAGAGAGTTGGGATGTATTCGTCGAACTCACGACAGGCCTGCAGGACAGAAATTCCCGAACTTACCGTACGTTCTTTACCGTTTATCTCGAGTGATATTTTTTCAGTCATCAAACCACCTCTACAGCGTCAACTGGACAAACTTCTCGACAGGTCCCGCACTTTATGCAGGTATCCTGGTTTATTTCGTGTTTAGATCCAGATTCTCCATCTATGGCATCAACCGGACATTCCTGACTGCAGGTAGTACAGCCAATGCAGTCCTGGGTTATATTGAAAGTTATCAGGTCCCGACAGACGGCTGCGGGACAATTCTGGTTCTCTATATGTTCTAGATATTCATCCTCAAAGTAACGAAGCGTTGTCAAAACTGGGTTTGGAGCGGTTTGGCCCAAACCACAAAGTGAATAATTCTTTATTTTAGGGGCCAGTTCTCTCAATTTTTCAATATCTTCTTCCTCGCCATCTCCGCCTGAAATCCTCTCCAAGATCTCCAGCATTCGCTTTGTCCCCACCCGGCAAAAGGTACATTTTCCGCAGGACTCCTCCTGGGTAAAATCCAGGAAGTACTTAGCTACATCAACCATACAATCGCCTTCGTCCATAACTATCATGCCGCCCGAGCCCATTATAGCTCCCGCCTCGGTTAGGGTTTCGTAATCTACAGGTGTATCGAGCTGTTCTTCCGGCAAGCATCCACCCGAAGGCCCGCCAAGCTGTACCGCTTTGAAGCCTCTGTCCTCCTCTATGCCGCCCCCTACCTCAAAAATAATCTCTTCCAATGAAGTTCCTATGGGAACCTCGACCAGACCACCCCGCTTGATTTTACCAGCAAGGGCGAAGACTTTGGTTCCTCCACTCTTCTCGGTTCCAATCTCGTGGTATTTCTTCGGTCCATTTCTGATTATCCAGGGAACGTTGGCATAGGTCTCGACATTGTTGATATTTGTCGGCTGGCCAAATAATCCCGATTGAGCCGGATAAGGCGGACGCGACGTCGGCATGCCCCGCTCACCCTCGATGGACTTCATTAATGCGGTCTCCTCACCACAGACAAAAGCACCAGCCCCCTTACTTATTTCAATATCGAACGAGAAGCTGGTTCCCAGGATATCCTCTCCCAGAAATCCGTTTTCGCGAGCCTGATCAATTGCTACATCTAATCTCTCTAACGCCAAAGGATATTCGGCTCTGCAGTAGATATAACCTTTTTTTGCCCCGATCGCGTAGGCAGCTATTACCATACCTTCTAGCAATGCATGAGGATCTCCTTCGATAATTGATCTATCCATAAAAGCACCCGGGTCTCCTTCGTCGGCGTTACAAATTATGTATTTCTCGTCCCCCTCGGAACCACGGGCAAAACCCCATTTTATGCCTGTCGGAAAACCCGCTCCCCCGCGTCCCCGCAAATTGCTCTCTTTAACCAGGTCAATGATCTCTGCCCCTTCCATCTCGAGAGCATCTTCGAGCCCAGAATATCCATCCCTCTCAAGGTACTCGTCAATTTCTTCCGGGTCGATAATTCCACTATTTTTTAGAACGATCTTTTTCTGTTTGGCAAAGTAATCATAATCGTCTCTTCCAGGTATCAGCTTTTCGTCGAACTGTCGGTCTTCCGATAGGTGACACTTCAGGATATTTTCGACGTCCCCTGCCTCCAGATTTCCATAAGTTACGGTCTCTCCGTTCGGGTGTTCCACCTCAAGCAGGGGCTCGTTATGACACATCCCCACACAGCCTACCTTTTTTAGCTTAACTGGAAGGTTCCTGGACCTCACTTCCCCTTCCAGTTTTTCGTAAACTTCCTTTGCCCCTGCCGCTATGCCGCAAGATGCATAGCCAACTCTTATTTCAACGTCATCTTTCATGATTGCTCCTCTTTGTAATCGGTTAAAATATTCTTAATCTTGTCCCGTGTGAGGTTTCCATAAACCGTATCATCTATCATCATGGCCGGGGCCAGGCTACAGCATCCCAGACAGGCGACTCGCTCCACCGTAAATTTTTCGTCCGCCGTGGTCTCGCCCATACTAATCCCCAGCTGGGATTCCACTGTCTCTGTGACGTTTTCCGCCCCCTTGACGTGGCAGGCGGTTCCGTGACAAACCTTTACAAGGTGTTCGCCCAGAGGTTCGAACCTAAACTGAGCGTAAAAAGACGCTACACTATAGACCTTACTCGGTGCTAAACCCAAATAATTCCCGACCTCCTCCATAAAATCCCTGGGAAGATACCCATGCTGACTCTGGATAAACTGCAATATGGGAATTAGTGATTTTGGCTTACGCGAATACTCCTGTAGTTCTTGCCTGATGTTTTCTGCTTTTAACTCTTTAGTAACCATCCACATACCTCCCGAAAATAAATCTTCTTGATTTTCTACAGATTAGGTTTCTTCCGGAGTCTTCAATCCAACAATAATATCCTTTAAATGAGGATTGTACTAATCCGCGGACTTCTCCGGTCCCGAAAAACTCGGCTCTTCATTTTTCCGGGTTCAATAGAGAACATGAAATGGTCCCCTCCAGAATGTTTTCTAACTACGTCGTTTCCCTCGGCTTTGGTAAGAGAAGTTACAGAGTTTTTCGTAGGTTATTCATACCCACTAACTCTGCAGGTACAACCTATTCTTCAAGCATATAATAACCAAAAAATATAAACATGAAAACCCTATTGGAGAAATTCTTTGTTGAAAGAAGAAAAATCAGGATCCGCCCAGGATTTCTCATTAGAGTTGAAGGTATGGCGAAAAAAACTGCGAGGAAGGAGGCTAAACCAACGCAGTAAAACACCATACCAGTAATCCCCGGGCGGACCCGTGGTGGGTATATTGTTTCAGTTTCAAAATTACCTTCTGGTATTTCCAGGATGATTATAATAGCTCAATCGAAAAAAATCCAGACCATTTTCATCCCATTTTCTAACC
>JAGXLP010000119.1 GCA_018334615.1 Candidatus Bipolaricaulota bacterium | reverse complement strand
GAATTTTCTGGGGCTAAACATAATAATCATAACAAGCTCAGGTCTTTAGTTAACTAAAACGAGTCCTCGGTTTCTCCCAGAATCCGGGTTTGCGCAAGCTGTGTTAAACCACCTGACCAGGACATAACCTTGAAATAACCATCCAGAGAAAGTTTGAAGCTTTGTGCTTGCAATTAAGTTGGGTTGAGGCTGTTAGTCAAATCACCGTGAAAGACGATATCTCGTCCTGGAAGGCAGGCCTGTTGTCGTTTTCTTCTTTTAGCTCTTCTACCAGTTCTCGCAGTCTATCGCTCATGCTTAGCTTTTTAAGTTCCCTTAGATGTTTGATGGCCTCCCTGTAGTGAGCTCGACCGGTATCTTTGGCCAGGAAGGATGATATCAGTCCCCCATAAACATCAAAATACGTCTCAGGATCGTATTGACCAAGATCGTCGATGTAACGCTGAAAAATCCGCAAATTGTCGGATTTCACTACTTTTTCCAAGGCCAGAACGGTATCTCCCTCTCGTAGGTAAAAGTTTATTAATTCATATTCGGAAAACTCTTCTTCAATTTCCTCTTTTACCTCGCCCCATTCATCATTCGGGGTTGCGTTTTTCAATTTACGGTAATTGTTTTCGTTCGGTCGGTTTATGTATAGATTCTTAAGATTATTTAAGTATTTTGCCGGGTTCCTATCTTCGTAAAGATCCACTAATAGTTGCAGAAACTCTGTCCGGTTTGACCTTCTATACTCTTTAAGACCTTCTTCGACAACCTCTACAGCCCTATCTTCTTTACCTCTTTCTTTCAGCCAGCTCCCATAGTCCCGGCAGATGTCTGAATTGACATGGTAGATCTTTTCAAATAGCTCTTCGAGCTGGTATTCATCTCCCAGTTTTTTCAGTATATGAATCCACGGTTTAACCAGCTGAATTGTCTCGTAATTCTCTCTCATCCCCCCTTTCAGCTTAGAAGTAATTTTGTCTTGCAGCAGCGATCTCATTAGATCCTTCCAGTGCCTGTAATCCCTTTCTCCAGCACAAATAGTTTCTAGAGCTTTAACGTAGTATTGCTCAAAATAGTCCGGATCCTTTTCGATGTATTTTTTGAACAGGTAATTAATTCGCTCTTTCTTATCCTTATAATCCAAATCAGCCTGTACAACAGATTCTGCGTAATGCTTTATCGCCAGACCAAATTCGTCTCCGTGATAGCCGGAAAAGTCATCTATCGGTTCAGTACCCTCGGCAATTACCTCCGCTACAGCTCGGTAAACGGTGGCAGCTTCTAATGGTTGATTCTGGCTACGATATTCTCTCCCCATATCAAAAAAGGAGTATATCGCCTTATTAACTTCTCGGCGATAATTTCCTCCCTGGATACTACCCAGCAGTTCTCGCAATTCCCGCTTGTAGTTTTTTAGATCGTTTTCTTCCTCCGATTCACCAAACCAGAGCAAGAAACGTCGCTCTGCGTTGGAGTTGCGCTTAAATTCACGCCGAAGGAAGCTACGTAACTCTTTACCGGTGGCTTGCCGTAGGGTTTCTTCAACTTTAGCAGCTCGCTCCTCATCTGAAGTTTCAAATTCCTCTGAATTCTTTTCGGAAAGCTTCAACAGAGTTGCCACGATATGCTTACAATAACCGCCCCAGTCGTAGGGACAAGTACAGATGGCGTCGAAATCGGGCTCGTCCAGCTCCAGCCTAACCTCGTAGAGCTGAGAGCCCCGGACCTTTGCCTTTACGCTTTCTCCTTTGATATTTAACTTCTCCACCCTCCCCTGGCGCAGATAACGCACGGCCCGTTCGTAGGATTGTTGATTGCAGAAGCTTTTTATTTTCTCTTTTGTCGGTTGCAACCTGATCATCCCGTATTTGGGTAATTCAACGCTTAAAATTAACCGTAATACTGCTGATAGGTCTTTTCCGGATCTCTGAACTTGACCTGCTGGGGGTTGAAGGCATTTGGGTCAAAGTCCCAGCCGGCCCAGCGGAGGTACTTGTCATGATTTTCGTGTTCCGGGTCTTCGATTGTCTCTAGAAATTCACGGTATCCATTTACCCCACCGACGTCCTCGGGTGGGCAGGTCCCTTCACCGCCAAGCAACCTAGGGTAAATTCGATCTTTCTGCCGGGGCTCCAACTCCTCGAGTGTAACGAGATGTTTCCAGCTGTCCCCGAAATCGTATTCGTAATCGCATTCAGAATTGGCTTCCGGAAAGTAATCGGAAATCTTTTCCTCATAACCGTCTCTTAACTCAATGTTCCAATCTAAGCCATCCTCCATCGGAATTCGGATAGATACCTCCTCGTTCGACTTCGAATCATTTATCATGAACTGATGCAGATGGTAATCCGCCCAGCCTATAGCGTCAGTTATTCCAACATGTAATTCCCAGAAGGTATAATCTCCCGGTACTTGTATTCGCCGCCAGATGGTAGGCTCGAAATCCCTCAATTCTACTTTAAACCTGTAGATCAAATTGTTTTTATCGTTCATTTTGCCACCCAGGTTATTATATAGTATCTATCGCAATTAACTAGCTCAAAACCCACCTGAGGTGACCTAGACCATATAAAGTTCCATAGTACCCCCAAGTCCTGTTTAATTTACACAGCAGACCAAGTCCCCGCCAACAAGACACAGCGGCCCGAGTTCCCGTGCTCGGGCGGTTTGTTCGGAATTTTTTACAGACCGGGCACTGGATTCCTGCCTACTACTGGTGGTACTCTACTCCATCCCAATTCCCGGGGGACTAAGTAAGTACAGGACCTTCACCAAAACTTGCCGAGGAAGCCCTTCAGCACTTACTGGCCACTCTACTTTCGCAAGAAAACCCACATACGAACACTCAGTGCCAAGTAAGTGCTGAAGCCCCACAGCTTGCTGTGGGGAGGAATCGGCTGGTTAACTTAACTTGATACGAGGTACCCAGCAGTCAATTCACCCTGATTATTCAAGTTCGGTACTGGCACAAGACCAGTTCCGAATTGACTGCTGGGTGCTGGGTCTTCTTTTGTAAAAGAACAAAGTTCGTTGTTTAATATGTTTTTCGACAAGCCCCGTCCCTTGGGGCGGGGTTCTTGACTGCGGTTTAATGCACACTAACTTTTTGGAGGCAATTTTTGAAGTTCGACAGGTCACTACGTCCTCAAGTGGTTCCAATCTTCATACTACTGGTTAAGATATTATTTTCTTCGCAAATTCGGAAAAGGCCTGAAATCAGGTAGAAAGAATCAGGGCTTTAAGTTGCTGTAACTTTGTATTTGTGATACAGAAACTTATAATAAGTAATGAAGATTATTATTAAGTAATCTAGATAGCTTGAAAGTAAGGAGATGGTAAAATGAGCGAGAAGGCAACTGTGACCAAAAAGGGGCAGGTGACTATCCCAAAAAAGATAAGGGATAAATTAGGATTGGAAGAAGGAATGAAGGTCACTTTCCAGCTAAAAGGAAAGGAAGCCATTCTTTTGCCAGAGGTGGAGAATCCGCTGCAGGAGCTGAGAGAACTGAGAAAAGAAGTAAATTTTTCAGAGGAAGAAATTCAGGGGATGATTGAAGAATCAAAAGAAGAGTGGAGTAAGATAAGCCGATGATATTTATTGACTCCTGGGTTTGGATCGAATACTTCTCAAAAGACGAGCGATGGCGAGAAGCAGAAAACGTCCTTAAAAAGTTAGAAGAAGAAAAAGGTATTGTTTCTTCGCTGGTACTTGCCGAGGTCAGATACCGTATTTTAAGGAAGTTTGACGCCGAGAAGGCTGACCGGGTTTTAAATGCGATTGAGAATTTCGACAATCTTCAGATCGTGCCAGTTACCGCTGAAGTCGCCAAATACGGGGCCGATATCCGGGATAAATACTACCGGAGAGGAGAAAAAGAACTTTCTTATGCAGACGCGATTCACCTTTCTACTGCCATCCTGGTTAACTGTGAAGAGCTATATTCCGGTGATCCTGACTTCCTGGATATAGAGGAGATAAAAACCAAAGTAATTTGACGAAAAGATTCATTCATTATCGTTCTCGGGTGGTTTGTTCGGGATCTACTACC
>JAGXLP010000118.1 GCA_018334615.1 Candidatus Bipolaricaulota bacterium | reverse complement strand
GAAAAATTGCCGGAGATGAATACATAGAATTTACCAGCCAGTTCTTTAATTCGAGCAACCTCGAAAGAGACTCGAGCGACTTCTCAAAGTACCATTCTCAGGATAACATGCCGGGCAGGAGGTCGGGAAAAATGGAGACTGCCGCCCGGCTGATTCTTGGTCAGGCGAAGAAGGCTTGCGATATTGTAGTTAAGGATCAGGCCAAAGCCATATCTATTGGTGGAGGATTTCACCACGCGAAACCGGATAGTGGCGAAGGCTTTTGTCTGTACAACGACGTGGCATTTGCCGCAAAGTATTTACTGGAAAACCATGAAGCTGACCGTGTCATGATTTTAGACACGGACGCCCATTTCGGAAACGGTACATACGAATACTTTTCTGATAGCCACAGCGTCCTACAGGTAGATATTCACCAGGACCCTTCAACTATTTACCCCGGGACGGGCTTTGCCGAACAAGTGGGCAGAGACGCCGGTGAGGGCTACACGATAAACATACCTATGCCCGAGCGAGCCGGAGATAACTCCTATGAACATGTCTTTAAAGAGGTAGTGGTTCCCGTCACTCTGGAATTTGATCCTTCGGTTATCATAAGAAATGGCGGTGGCGACCCTTACGTGGGGGACCCGTTGACCAATCTCGGATTGTCACTGGAAGGATTGAAGATGGTGGGGGAACTGGTGAGTCGGATACAAAATGATGTCGGGTCCGGACTCGTGGATCTTATGGTTTCCGGTTATAGTAACGATAAACTCCACGCCTGCTGGATTGCATTGATAGCTGGCCTCATGGGGAAGGAGATAGAAACAGAGGAGCTGGATCATTATAGTTCAGAAGGAAGGTTGGCCAAATCAAAACAGGTCGTTAAAAAGGTAAAGAATATTCACAAAAACTACTGGAGCTTCTAATCCCACAATTTTCTTTCCTACCTACATCGTGGATTTTCATCATGTTTGGCTAGAAGCCCTCGCAGGCGGATCCTAATAACAAAAGCAGGCTGAGTCCCCGTGCTCGGACGAATCTTGTCCAGTTCTTCAGCAGGAAATAATATCTTTTCTAACGGGGCCCAGTGTCTCACTCACGGAATTAGCGGAGGAGTAAGATATGGATTACCTGAGAGGAAGAAAATTTTTGACCCACACTTAGCGTAATAGCTATCTCGGGAGTATTTTAGTATAATTACTTTGATATATCTGTTGATATCTTTGACGGAGGCGGGGGCAGATCTGATTGGATGTACCCCGCGATACAATTCGTCTATCTATTTATGATTTGAGGAAACCTCAGAAAATTCAACTTACAAGGGAGTTCCAAGTGGAAAAAGAAACATTATCGAGGGAAGCGTTTGAAGAAGCCAGTAATTTCGTCCTTCATTCTGCAAGAGGTCTCGAAAGAAACATTTATAAGCATAGATTTAAAAATGGAAATATAGGCCCGATTTTAGTTGAACTCCATCATTATCAAAACCCTGATGGTGGGTTCGGTCACGGGTTAGAGCCGGATTTGAGGTCCCCTCTTTCATCCCCAATTGCGACCACCCGAGCGTTTCAGCAACTAAAAGAATTAGATTCTGAAAAAATTGAGGGAGATTTGGTTAAGACCGGAATAGATTATTTTCAGAAAACTTTTAATCCTGAGGTTAAACGATGGTTTGCAGCTCCTAGGGAGATTAACGATTATCCTCACGCACCCTGGTGGCATTATGACGAAGAGAAAGGAGGAACAATTATCGACGAATCCTGGGGCAATCCCACAGCGGAAATACTCGGTTATCTATTGAAGTTTAACCAGTTCGTCGATCGTATAGATACGGAAAAACTCCTAATTCATGCTGTGGAAAGATTGAATAAAAACGGAAATTTAACCTCCGAACACGAAGTACAGTGTTACGTTAGATTATACAGATATTTACCCGCGGAGTGGTGTTCGAAAGTTCGTGATCGGCTCGCTCAGGCCGTTCAGCAATTTGTCCGTACGGACCCTTCCGAATGGGATGATTACGTGCCAAAACCCGTTGACTTTGTTAGCGGCCCGGATTGTTTCAAGTTTGGAGTTACCACCCAAACCATTGAGGAAAACCTGGACTTCCTTGTTAAGACGCTTGAAAATAATGGCGTAATTGAACCGAACTGGGAGTGGGGTCAATACGAAGAAGAGTGGGATAGGGCTAAGAAGGAGTGGACGGGGATCCTGACCCTAAAAGGGCTAACCATGCTGGATGAGTTCGGTAGGATAAAAGTTTGATTTTTAATTTCAACCATCTCTCCTCATAACCTCTAAGTGGCTCCCGGTGATCCGATTCCCTCCAGAATATAGCCATAAAACCTGGATAAGGACACCTGTTGACCAATTATCGAATGGACGTATAATTACCCAATTGAAGACAGAGAACAGCACGGGTGATAACGTTGAGCAAAACTGCATTTTTCCTGGTTTTTTCCTTTCTTGCCCTGATCGATTTCTTTATTCCCTTTTACCTGCTGGGTGACGTCGCCAGTTTCTACGCCAGCTATCTCTTTTGGTGCCTTCTTACCCTGAGTGTGATCGTTGCTGGCTCTCTATACGTTAAGAAGACCTGGGGCGGCTAACGATGAACCCGATATACATATGGATTTCACTCCTTTCCTGGATGCTGATTGCCATTGTTATTGCCTATATGGCGAAAAGAGGGTTGGGGGAAGGGGCGATAGAGTATTTCCTCGGTGGAAGGAGATTAGGAGGGTTTATCTCCGGTCTTAGTTACAGCGCTACTACCTATAGCGCATTTATGTTAGTCGGCTTGGTGGGTCTAACGTACAAAACTGGAGTTGGTGCCCTTGGGTTTGAGATGACTTACCTGCTTTTTACGGTTCTCCTGCTTAGCGTCTTTGCCCCTCGTTTCTGGCTCGCCGGAAACAAGTATGGATTTCTTACCCCGGCAGAACTCCTTTCTCAGCGCTACGAAACCCACTGGGCCGGTGTGGTATCCGCGGTAATCTTCCTGGTTATGTTAGTTCCCTACGCTGCAGTCCAGCTAATGGGTTTAGGCTTCCTGGTCGAAGGATTGACGGGCGGAGACATCCCTTATATGGCCGGCGTAGGTGTTATGGCCGGCTTTGCATGCTTTGCTGCCCTCTGGGCTGGAATGAGATCCGTTTCATGGACGGATGCCTTCCAGGCTATCACGATGCTTACTACTTCGCTGTTTGCTCTGTTTTACCTCTTCTTCCATTTTTTTGGTTCTCCGGGGAATTTCTTTCGAACTATAACTCTGGAAAACCCGGAACTCCTTGAACTGTCCTGGGATCCACGGTTATTCATCGGACTTGCATTGCCATGGGCTTTTTTCGCATTAACGAATCCTCAGGTTTCTCAAAGAATGCTGGTGCCGGATAAACTCTCCAGTCTGAAAAGGATGATTATCTACTTTGCTGCCTTTGGCTTCGTGTACACTATCATTAGTACGTTGTTTGGATTTCAAGCTGCCCATCTACTGCCTGGCCTTACAAACGCAGATAAGGCGATGCCGAAACTGCTGACCATAATTCCTCTTCCTGTGGGACTAATCATCTTTATCGGTATATTTGCGGCTGCAACCTCTACTCTGGGATCGATTACCCTTACTCTTAGTTCGTCCGTTTCGAGGGATATTGTTGGAAACCTCTATCCGGACGCGGAGGAGAGGATCCAGTTACTGGCAGGAAAGCTGGCAATTCCTCTACTTATAGGGGTGTTTATTTTATTTGCCTGGTTGAGGCCGGGATTGATTGCGGTCCTTTCCAGTATGGCCTCAGGTGGATTGTTGGTAACGGCCCCACCTCTGATTGGGGCTTTTTTCTGGAAGAGGGGGACGGGTGCGGGGGTTGTAAGCTCCATGTCGATCGGCGGAGTTGCCACCGGCGTTCTATATCTCGCCAATTTTAAGCCGTTTGGCTGGTGGCCATCGGTATGGGGGTTTCTGTTAACGATTTTTCTCTTTGTAACCGTCAGTTTATTTACCTCCCCACCGGAAAAGTCGGACGAGTTCGTCGATTTTGTGAACCGGAGGTTAAAGGAAGTTTCGGAAAGTTAAATGACGAGAATAAGT
>JAGXLP010000117.1 GCA_018334615.1 Candidatus Bipolaricaulota bacterium | reverse complement strand
GGTGTGATCCAGGAACACGGGGTAGAAAGCGCAGTCTTTGCAACCATCCAGCACCTACCGTTAACACCGGTGCTGGCAATAGCAATCCTCTTCTTAATTGCCGGCTTCTTTTTGACCAGCGCCAACGGAGCTGCAATGGCTCTCTGTATGTTTGTCTCCGGGCAAGAGGAACCGAGTAAGCACATCCGAGTTTTCTGGGGGGTTGCCCTGGGGGTAATAGGCGCCATCCTGGCTGGAACTGGAAGTCTGGAAGTAATTCAAACGGCTTCCATCGCGACTGCTTTCCCTCTGATGTTCCTTCTCATCATTCTTCTCTTTGGCACTTTCAGGGGTCTGGGCCGTTACAAGGAAAAGAAACTAGAAAGTTAAAATCACTGATGGGAGGATTTTATACTTACAATGAAAGCCTCACGACCGTTCTGCGGTCGTGAGGCTTTTTATTATCTCTTCCTTCACCACCTACCGGGGTTGATTTTTTCCGCCTCTTCTCCGATTTCTACCTGGGAACTGATGAAACCGTTAACCTAATTTGTACGTGTATCATAAAATCGGAAGGAATTATCCGGACGTTTTAGAAGCAAGAACTGTATTGCTTTACTGGCTTAAATTATCGACCCTCATCACCTATTTCCACACTTGACAGGCAAATAAGCTTTTGTTACTATAGTGTAAATTAAATTCAAAGAAAGGAAGAGGAATGTCAATGAAAAAAAGAATAAAACTAGAAAACTCTGATAGCTTCCTGTTATCATTTGTTTTCAGCACCTCTTCCGTTTCTTTCCAGACGAACTCCAGCCACATGACGGGGGGACCTACCCCTCTAATAGCCCAACTCTAACTTATATTTTATTTAAACCCTTTTAGTCTTTAGACTATTCACAATTTACCCAATAGATTTTCACCTCTGGCATTCAGGAGGTTTTCTATGGAATGGAACGGAGTACTTGACCATTATTTTAATTATTTACCGGTAAAGGAGCGAAAAAATATTGTAAGTTTGTCCGAAGGCAATTCGCCGTTAATCAGGGCGAGAAACATAGAAGAAACATTAAATGACGATTTGAAGGTCTATTTGAAGTACGAGGGAGCAAACCCAACCGGATCTTTCAAGGATCGAGGTATGACCGTGGCGGTGTCCAAAGCGGTAGAAAAGGGAGAGAAAGCAGTTATTTGTGCCTCAACAGGCAACACCTCCGCCTCGGCAGCGGCTTTTGCTGCAAAGTCTGGCCTGGAAGCAATCGTCGTCATTCCCGAGGGGAAAATTGCCTTTGGCAAATTATCTCAGGCAATGATGCACGGGGCAAAGGTCGTTCAGATAAAAGGAAATTTCGATGAAGCTTTAGAGATGGTGCTGGAGATCTCGGACGATTATCCCGTAACTCTCGTGAATTCACTGAACCCGAATAGGATAGAAGGCCAGAAGACGGCTTCGTTTGAAATATCCGACTTCCTCGGTCGAGCTCCGGATTACCATCTACTGCCGGTAGGAAATGCGGGAAACATAACCGCTTACTGGAAGGGATATAAAGAATACTACGATTCAGGCAAAACAGGGCGACTCCCGAAGATGACCGGGTTTCAGGCTGCAGGGTCCTCCCCTATAGTGGACGGCAAAAAGGTTGAAAACCCCGAAACAGTTGCAACCGCCATCCGGATTGGTAATCCTGCCAGCTGGGAGAAAGCCGAAAGGGCAAGGGACGAATCCGGGGGGATGATTGGCAAGGTTACTGATGATGAATTGGTAAACGCCTATCGGACTCTGGCTGCCTCGGAAGGAGTTTTCTGTGAACCGGCCTCGGCAGCCTCAGTGGCTGGACTGTTCAAGATGGACGGGACCGACTACTTTGATCAGGGAAGTGTAATAACTTGCACACTCACTGGCCATGGCCTGAAGGATCCCGATGTTGCGATTGAATCGAGCGAACAACCAAAAACAGTTGGAAAAAGCGTGAGTGAGGTACTGGAGGTTGCAGGTTTATGAAGTACGTGATAGTCCAGGGCGATGGAATGGCCGATCACCCCCAGCACAAACTTTCTGGAAAAACACCCCTGGAAGCTGCTAAGACGCCAAATATGGACACCATTGCCTCTGCTGGCAGCCTGGGAAGGGTAAATACGATCCCGCCCGGCCTACCCCCGGGCAGTGCCGTCGGCAATATGAGTTTAATGGGCTTAAATCCTGAGAGATATTATACAGGTCGTGCCCCCCTCGAGGCCAGGGGGCTGGGAGTAGATGTTGAAGAAAATGACATCGCGTTTCGCTGTAATTTGGTAAAGTTCAGTAAATCCGGAAACCGAAAAACCATGAAGGATTACAGCGGGGGAAATCCAACCCGAAGAGAAGCGGAGAGTTACGTTAAGCTACTGGATGAGAACATCGGAGGAAACGAATTCAGATTTTATCAAGGTGTAAGCTATAGAAACCTATTACTCTGGAAAGGTGGGCGAACAAAGGTAGACTACGAGGACATCCACCTTACCCCTCCTCACGACATCACAGGTGAACCGATAGAAGAGAGCTTACCCCGGGGAGCTGGAAGTGATTTATTGAGGGGTATCCAGGAGCAAGCGGAGAAGGTACTTTGCAAACACGGCAATTCCGGTAACGGAATCTGGCTCTGGGGACAGGGCATCGGTCCCGAGGTTCCAACGTTAAAGGAGCGTTACGGGTTAGGAGGTACGGTGATAAGTGCCGTCGACTTAGTCAAGGGATTGGGAATTTACTCAGGGCTAATCTCAGCGGAGGTGGAAGGAGCAAACGGAAATATAGACACCAACTACGAAGGAAAGGTCGATGCCGCCAAGGATTCACTAACTGACGGTTCTCTCGTCTTTCTCCACATAGAAGCTCCGGACGAGGCTTCACATAAGGGAAATCTCGAACTTAAACTAGAAGCAATCGAGAGAATCGATCAAAGGATTTTAGGACCTTTAATAAAACACCTCGAGAGTAATAATCAGGGGGCACTTTTACTGGTAACGGATCACATCACAGGACTAGAGTCCGGAACGCACGAACGTGGTTCGGTTCCTTTTGCCATATTTAGAACTTCAACAAAGAACGAAAACATCGATAGAAGCTTTTCTGAACGCTGCTCGAACGAAACAGGGATAAATTTTCCCAGAGGTTACGAACTCATAGACTTTTTTCTCTCGGAGGGGTAAAAAATGGAAGCACAACCAGAATTTTCCCAGGTGCCGCTGGCTCAGGTTGGTCTCGGCACCGTGGGTCTAGAGCTGATCAAACTGGTAAAGAGCTGGAACGAATCTTCAAACGAAGGACCAAAATTGAGGTACATAGGGCTGGCAGATAGTGGAGGCCTTGCCATCAATAAGGGTGGTTTCTCTTCCCAGGAACTTGAAAAGATCGAGGAGGAAAAACGGGCCGGCGGTAGGTTGTCGAACGTAAGTCAAACGAGCCTCACTGAATTATCAGATCTCGAGTCACTCTTTAGCGATACGGAGCGGGGCGTTCTGATTGACGTCACCGACGCGGAGTCTCTTAGCCAATTATATCACAGGGGGTTCGGTTGCGGCTGGTCGGTTGTAGTCGCCAACAAGATTCCCCTCACGTCGGTTACACCGGAGGAGTTTAGAAAACTCACAGAAGGGGGAATTCGATACGAAGCAACGGTCGGTGCAGGACTGCCCGTTATTTCGACGTTAAAGCACCTACAGCGACAGGGAGACGGGATAGAAGAAATTGGAGCTATCCTGAGTGGATCGCTTAGCTATATCCTCTCTGAAATAGAAACCGGGAAAGATTTATCGGACGCGGTACTGGACGCTAAACAAAAGGGTTTCACGGAACCAAATCCTGTCGAGGACTTAATTGGAAACGACGTTGTCAGGAAGGGTTTAATTCTGGGTCGTAGCCTGGGAATGGAGATAAATATTGAGGATGTAGATGTAAGTCCGCTTGTTCCAATCCCCGAAAAAAATTCCTCTGGCCGGAAACTAAAGGAGCAACTCGTCAAATTTGATTCAGAATTTCGGTCAAAAGCACAATTAGCGGAAGAGCAGGGAAAACGGTTGAGGTATCTAGCCCGAGTAAACGAGGGTGGAGTGAAAGTCGGGCTGGAAAGTCTCGATTCCAAATCCCAGCTTGCGGGCGGCGCCGGAACTTCTAACGTAATTCAGTTCAAGACAGAGAATTACACGGACCCACCTTTGATAATTCAGGGACC
>JAGXLP010000015.1 GCA_018334615.1 Candidatus Bipolaricaulota bacterium | reverse complement strand
AGGGATATAACAGTGTTATTTATAAGCAGGATTTTGATACATTGACCAGGTTTCTCCTTTTAGTCTCTCATATATATTTAGCCCTACCAGTGGAACATCACGCAGTTCTTCCATTTCGTGATATGGGCGGTTCTTCATAATTGTTTCAAAGATTTTCTTACCCACTCCTTTTATTCCAGTGAGAACCTCTTCCGGGGCTAAATTTATTTCTCTTTTGAGTTTTTCCCATTTAGGGTTCCCCTTGAATACTTTTTCATCCTCCAGCGCCTTTTCATGTGCGGTTTTTACATCAAGTCCTCTAGCTCTGTGTTTTATTTCCTGCAACTCGTGGTGTAGGATGTATTTTTCAAACTCCTTCAATCTCTCAGATATCCAGATCTCGTTCATCGGAATTCCCAATTCATCCGCTACCGGTGGGTATATCTCCTGTCCTCGGTATTCAACCCGGTAGCAAGCGTTGTATTTCTCGATATCCTTCGGCTTTATGTAGATTACGTCAAACCCAAGCCTCTCCATCTCTTCTCTTGGCCTCACAGTCATAACCGTCATCTCCGAAATAACCTCTGCCCGTTTAAAATTTCTATTTCCTCAATTCTATGTTTCTCGTTTTAATCTATCAAAATAATTACAGGAAAACATAGTTAAGTCTGGTTTTCTCGGAGGCTTTAGAGCTTTCTATACTAGAGTACTTTGCCATGTTCTTATCTAGCTTCTGGAATACTTACTGAATCTTTCGACGTAAAAATAGCTGATACATAGAAAGCCTAGAAGTACAAAACTTACTCCGTAGGGCAATACACTATTTCTGGAGGCAAGAAAACCAGCAATCAGGGGCGTAAAGATTCCTAGAATCTTCTTGACTGAGCTTATCCCACCAAAGATTTCACTACTTCTTTCGGAGGGAACGTTCTTAAAGATCCACGACCTATAAAAGGGGAATTTTAAGGTGTGGCCGAATTCTTGCACTATATAAGCACCAACAACAATGGGGAAGTTGGGCCCCATATACATTATTCCGGCCCAGATCAGCGTCAGCACCGTTCCAAAGCTCATTACCTTAAATCCATGCTTCTTCTCTATCCTTTCGGATATATAGCTGGCCGCGATGGAGCCTACGGAGATTCCAGCCTCAACCACCATGATTTCAAAAATTCCCCCACCCATGGTCCTGAACACGTAGTTTACCAGGACAATTGCGGGAACCAGAGCGGTTGCCAGATAGGACAGGAGTTCTATTCCAACCACCCAAGCAAATTCTCGTCCCAGGGAAGTTGGTTCGAAATCACTTTCCAGGCGCTCTTTCTCTCCAATTCTGGGCAAAGTCTTCCATATCCAGAGAATTATGGGTAGGGAAGCCAATCCAAGAATCAGGAAAGCCATCCTCCAGTCTACCGGCGTATTAAAGATTCTACCTAAAACATAGCCCAGTAGAGGGAAGAAGATTAACTGCGAGATCTCCGGAAGCCGCATGTGCCAGGCGTATATTTCCTCCCTCTTATCCTCGGGATATACGGCTTTTTCGTAGGCTTGAAAGAGAGGGTAGAATGTTGAGGCCCCTTTCTCGGAAAGTTTTCCGGCAAATATCATTATGGGAGCGATTGGGCCTACTGAAAGGAAGTAAAAGATCCGGCTTAAAACTCCCTCGAGTCCTTCTATTGCCATAAGGCCGTTTTTTAGCGGAAACCTATTAAAGATTTTACCGATCAGGTAGGTTAAAACGGCGCTCGCCAGGGAGACTCCCGTGTACAGTATTCCTATGCTCAGGATGCTGTAACCCGTGGTTAGCATGTAAAGAGGTAGAAGGTATATAGTGATCAGGGTTGGGGAAGTCATGGAATGGTATAGTATATAACTTCTCGCGTCTTTCGGTATCTCTTTCCACTTCATTGTTTTTCACCCAACAATTTGTTTATTTTGATAACATTATTATTGAAAATAATCAAGTTTTAAGGTTATAGGGGATTCGGGAGTCCCAAAAGTCTGACATTGGGCTTAAACGGCACACCCTCTTGAATAATAACACCCGACCAAGTGACCCGAACTTAAATCCCGTGTCCGGGTTGCTCGGCTTATAGCCCTGTCAGTTGCAATTCTTTTGCCCTTATAGGCTGGGGTTCACGGCTTTCGTCAGTCTGTTACTCTTTGAAACGTCCTCGGCGGGTCAACTTTAGTACATATTCCGAATCTCCTCTAGGGCTGAGCGGTTAAGGAGTTGGCTACATAAAGAGAGACGTGAGTGCCGCATCTCGTATTAACTCAAGCCAATTTACCTACAGGAGTTGTCACAGGGGTTCTAGGCCAATTTTGGAGCTGTGCCGGAAATTGAATCGCGATTTGTTAGCTCCTTTGAAGGAGATCAAGGAGCAATCGGGCTCCTATCTTCTTGCTTCCGCTCAGAGCCACCTTCGACCAAAGTTGGCAGCTTACGTCAAGGAATTGAATTACTAAGGCGGAGCAGACTACGAGGAACAAAACGGAGAGAGAAAGTATCATTCCCTTTTTCATCTTTACCACCTCTCTCACTATAAATTTACGACCAAAATCCTTTGCTTTCAACCTATATAACGTGGAGAGGGCAAAAGCGAATCTTAGTTGAAGAGGCTGGTTTCCCTCGCTTGGAAAAAACGAGAGAAAATGTATAATAAACAAGTGTAGTGTCGGACAGGCAGGATTATTTGACTATTGGAACGTGCTTGTCCGAGAAAACAACCTTCTCCAGTGAGGTGGTGAACGTGAAGCTTTCGATCAAGATTCTCGGCTTTTTAGTCGTTTCCTGTTTACTGTTCAATCTAATCGGTTCTACCGCAGTCGCCCAGGATGACCTGTCGCCTGCTGTTCCCGCTATAGCGTCGTTCATAATCCCCGGGGCCGGTCAACTCCTAAATGAGGAACCAAATAAAGCCCTTACTCATTTCGTGGTGATTCTGGGTATAGATACAGCCTCGTATTTCTTGACCGTCACAATGAGGTCCGCAATGCCCTACAGGCTTGGAACCACCTTGCACCTGGCCTGGGCAGGGTACAGCGCCTACGACGCATACCAGGTGGCAAGAGGGAGGCGTGGAGGAATATTTAGCTCGTCCCTTGACTGGGAGGAACGAGAGCATCGAGCAAGTGGTATTGATACGGTAGACTTCTATCGGTCGGACAGGTCCACGGAGTTTTCCGTTTCCAGGGTTAGAGGGTAAACAAAACCCACACTCACAGCCTCTTTTGCTGCTCCGTCAAAAAACTTTTGCTTGGAGCTTGACAACTTACTGGATTTATGTATAATGGGTGTGAAAGAGATCATATTCACTTAGACCACTTCACGCTTTTGCACGCCATATACCTCCCGCTGAACCAGTTATCCAGAATATTAGCCAATAATTCAGGATTACTTGATTTACAGTTTCTTGTTGCTTTAGCAAGACAAAGATCATAAATCAGAAGACCTGGGAAGTTAGCTGTAAATTTAAGTCCGGTTGGCTGTTTTATTAAGGTTCAGTGCATCAATTAGCGCGGAGGTATTATGGGTATATACAAGATGACCGATCGGAACTTTATATCTCTCCTGGATAGCATTTCCTCTGATCGAGAACTCTTCGTTCCCACAAACGATCAGGAAGAGACTTCCTACAAGCGATGGGATAATCTTGGCAGTTCTGCAGTTCACTTCCCTAAATACAGACTCAACACTCCGGTCAAGACGTTTTTCTTTCCCCCAAAGGAAAGTGTATCGCGTTTCCCCTCCGGGGATTTCAAGCCGGAGAGGGATAAGCGGGCAATTTTCGGGTTAAAGCAGTGTGACCTGGCCTCACTCGAAGTTTTAGATCAGATCTTTCTCGATGACGAAATCATCGATCCATTTTATGCCACCAGAAGGCAGGATACGTTGTTAATTTCCAGTGATTGTTACGAAACCCTGGATACCTGTTTCTGCAACAAGGTCGAAGGTCAACCGTTTCCGAAAGACGGTTTCGATTTAAACTTGATCAAGCTACCCGGAGAGGAAGACCTTCTGGTCGAAATAGCTGGCGAATCCAGTCTCGGAAAGGAGGTCTACGAAGCCAATCAGGAGCTTTTTGACCCCGCCCCCGAGAATCTTTTGGAAAAACTGAGTTCCTCAAGACGCTCAATGGAAGAACAGCTGGACGAAAACAATGATTTCTTCGAAATACCGGAGGACGTGGGGAACATTTCCCCCAAACATCCTGTATGGAGAGGCGTTGCCGAAGATTGTGTCGAATGCGGTGCCTGCACCATGATCTGCCCCACCTGCCATTGTTTCCAGCTATACGAGCAGACTGAAGACTCAACCGTCAACCGAGGCAAAGTATGGGATAGCTGTAGTTTCGAAGGTTACAGTCGCGTCGCGGGAGGAGCGAATCCGATGGAATCACTTGAAAGTAGGGTCCGCAACAGGTTTTACGATAAATTTGGGCGGTTTTACGAAAATCACGATTTCTACGGATGCACCGGTTGTGGAAGATGTATTGAGAGTTGTATGGGAGAAATCGATATGAGAGACGTACTGAAGGAGGTCTCCGTTGCAAACCAGAGCTGAGCTCGACCGTAAAAACCTCGACTCCCTGGAGAACCCGTATAGTTCCATTCCAGCCGAAATAACGGGGATTGTGGATGAATCACCCACCATTAAGACGTTCGAGCTGGAACCGGAAGAACCGATGAAATTTGCCACCGGCGAGTTCATTCAGCTTTCCGTACCCGGCCTGGGAGAAGCTCCGTTCACCCCTTCTTCATCCCCAAATGTAACCGACACCCTGGAGGTAACAATCATGGAGGCCGGCGAAGTGACCGGCAAACTCCACAACATGTCCGAAGGAGATATTGTGGGAATAAGGGGCCCTTACGGCAAAGGCTATCCGTTAGAGGAAATGGAAGGGAGAGATGTCCTCGTCGTTGGCGGTGGGGTCGGGCTGGCGCCTCTGAGATCTCTTTTGTACATGCTTACCGCTCAGCCTGACGACTTCGGAAAGATATGTCTAAAATACGGGGCTCGAGCACCAGACCATCTTATCTATAAGGATCAATTGGACGACTGGGGTAGTGGTGCTTCAGAAATAGATCTGGAGTTAACGGTTGATGAAGGAGACGAGGACTGGGAAGGGAACGTGGGAGTTGTCACGAACCTACTCGAAGATCTTGATATGGATACCGAAAAGGGAGTGGCCGTAGTCTGTGGGCCTCCGATCATGATGAAATTTACAACCCAGTCTCTGCTCGATCACTTCGAATCCAGTGATATTTATCTTTCGATGGAGAAAAACATGAGTTGCGGATTTGGAATGTGCGGTCATTGCCAGCTGGGTAAATATTACGTATGTAAGGATGGACCGGTATTTACCCACGATCAGGTAAAAGATATCCCGGATTTATGGGAGTGATAGACGATGAAAGCTCCTTCTAAAACCGAACCCAAAGGGAGAACCCTGCTATTAGATCTGTCCGTCTGTGACGGAGCCGAATGCGATCAGTGTGAAGCTATTTGTGATAACCTGAATCACCCCGGCAACAATGGCATATCCAAGCTACGGGAACAAGCAACTTTCGCCCACTACTGCAGGCAGTGCGAGGACCAGGCCTGTTTGAAAGCTTGTCCGGTTGACGCGCTGGCAAAGAACGATGAGGGGGTCGTCGAGAGGGCAAACCTGCTTTGTATTGGGTGCGACTCCTGTGTGATGGCCTGCCCCTTTGGGACGATATTCACTGAATTGATACCATTTCTGGATTCCACATGTGACCTATGTAGTGAAAAAGAAGGAGAACCATCCTGCGTTTCCAGTTGTCCTTACGGAGGCTTAAAATCTGTACCGGCCGGACACGAGCCAGAAGGGGAAAACTGGTACAAGCAAAGGGACGGGTTATTCATTCACGTTGAAGCCTGGCAACCGGAATTACTGGGTAATAAAGGGGGTAAGCAGTAATGGTTGGAAGGCTGGTATTTGATTTCTTCGTGTTTCCCGGCCTGTTCTTTACTCTCGGAGTGGGCATTTTGGCTTCCTGGTTGGTGAGGAAAGTCTCGGCACTGGTCCAGTGGCGGGTAGGTCCCCCTCTCCTTCAACCGGCTTACGATATTGCCAAATTATTTGGAAAGGAGAACATCATTCCAAAGGGTAGTTCGGAATGGGGATTTCTCATCGTCCCTCTCCTGGGTCCCATTGGACTTCTTTTGGCTTCAATAATTCTTGTCAAGGCAAACTATCTTGCAACGGCGTTTATCGGTGACGTTATCGTCGTACTGTATTTACTCGTCCTACCCGCTCTTGCCGTGGTACTAGGAGGAATGTCCTCAGGCAACCCTCTTTCAAGCCTCGGGGCTAATCGAGAATTAAGATTGATTGCTGCTTACGAATTACCTCTGATACTGGCCGTAACCACGGCAATTGTCAAAACCGGGGGCGGGTTAAGACTGGCCATATTTTCGTCCCAGTGGGTAGCTGCCAGTTTCTCCGGAGCGTTTGCATTTATTGCTGCATTGTTATGCATTCAGGCAGAGCTGGGGTTTATCCCGTTTGATATTTCGGAGGCTGAGACAGAAATAATGGGTGGGCCCTTGATTGAATACTCGGGACCGCTCCTGGGTTTGTTTAAGATTTCACACCTGATGGCCCTTCTGGTTTTACCCCTTTTCTTAATTACAGTATTTCTCGGCGGATTTAGCACGGGCTGGGGAGCGCTGTGGGGAGCAATTAAGTACGTCCTGGTCCTGGTGGTACTAATTTTGATAAAAAACACAAATCCGCGGTTACGGTCGGATCAAGCGTTAAAGTTCTTCTGGTACGGCGCCGCCCCGCTGGGGTTAATTGCACTGGTACTGGCAGTGGTGGGAAATCTTATCGGAATCGCCTGGCTATAGAGGGAGGAATCGTTAATGACCTGGACAAGTTGGGGAATAAGCAAATCTCCTTGGCTTTATCACGTTAGCACAGGCTCCTGTAACAACTGTGATATTGAGGTCGTGGATTGTTTGACTCCTAAATTCGACGTAGAACGTTTTGGCGGCAAGCTGGTAGGTTCGCCCAGGCACGCCGACGTTCTAATGGCCACCGGATCAATGACCCGGAAATCAAAGCCGCGATTCAAGAGAGTGCTGGACGCAGCAGCTAAACCTTTCATCGTGGCCGCCGTGGGAACCTGTGCCTCTTCCGAAGGAATATTTCACGATGCGTATAACTGCGTAGGCCCGGTAAGAAAGGTGACGAAAGACGTAGACGAAGAGATCTTGGTTGTGAATATCCCCGGGTGCCCTCCACGCCCGGAAGCGATAATCGAGGGCCTGGTTAACGGACTCCAGAAATTAAAGGAAGTGCAACAATGAATCCTTCTACTTTCAGAGAAGAGCTCACCGGGAGATTTGGGTGGAAGCTCGGAGAGACAGAAGAAAAGGAGACAAGGCTTTATATCACTCCACAACCGGAGATTTTCGAAGACCTCGTAGAAGTTATTTTCGAGGAAAACCGGGGACGGCTGGCAACTATTTCCTGTCTCGACGAGGAGGAAACATTTCGACTTCTTTACCATTTTGCACTTGACGAACACGAAATAATGGTGACGATCAAGCTCCCCGTGGAAAAAGACGATAACCCTTCGACAAAAACCATCGCAAGGAAAATACCCGGAGCAGAATGGATAGAACGGGAGATTAGAGAGATGTTTGGAATTGACTTCGAGGATCACCCGGCAAAGAAGAGATTACTGAAGGCTGAATCTCTTGACGATGAAGCCTACCCGTTCAGAAAGGACTTCGAAGTAGAAGATCTGGGAGGCGAGTAATATGGCAACCACAATACCTATCGGGCCGTACCATCCATTACAGGAAGAACCTGAACATTACCTCCTGACCGTCGAGGGGGAGGAAGTTCTGGACGTGGACGTGCAAATTGGCTATAACCACCGGGGCATAGAAAAACTTTCCGAGAAAAAGACTTACAACCAGGTTCCCTTCCTGGTGGAAAGGGTTTGTGGTATCTGCTCCCATTCCCACCCTTACGCCTACTGTCTGGCAGTGGAGGACTGCGGAGACCTCGAGGTTCCGGAAAAAGCCAAATATCTTAGAACTCTAATAGGAGAACTGGAGAGAATACATTCTCACCTTCTCTGGGCAGGACTTGCAGGTCACTTTATCGGTTACGATACCGTTTTCATGTGGGCCTGGAAATACAGAGAGGAAGTACTCGACCTGCTGGAACTTCTTACCGGGAATCGAAATGCCTATGCGATGATGAAACCTGGCGGCGTCCAGAGGGATATTCCGAGAAAGCACCTGGAAGAGGCGAGGCCGACCCTGGATATGTTAAAAGAGAAATCCGAAATGCTTTACAATGCGGTCTTAGACGATCCTGTCATGAAAGCCCGCCTGGAAGGTATCGGGATACTGGACGAGGAAGACGCTCGCGCCTTTGGAGCTCTGGGACCAACGTCTAGAGCTTCGGGAATTCCAAATGATATCAGGTCAGACTTCCCGTACGGAGTTTACGAAGACCTTGACTGGAAGGTTATCACCCGTGACGCCGGGGATGTTCTGGCAAGGGTGGAAGTAAGGTTGCTGGAAACCCTGGAATCGATAAAAATGTGTGAGCAAATTATTAACCGGATTCCGGATGGTGGTTCTATCGATTCTGAGCCGAAGGAGATTCCGCCAGGGGATGGGATTGGGAGTTACGAGGCACCTCGAGGAGAATGTTTTCACTACATCAAAAGCGACGGGACAAATAGGCCTGTGCGGCATAAAATCCGCGCCCCTACTTTTATGAATTTTCCAACTTACAGATCGACCTGTATAGGTGAAACCATAGCGGATGCGTCGATAATCCTTGCTTCCGTTGATCCGTGTTACTGCTGTACCGAGCGGGCAATAAGTTTAAAGGAGAAGGATGACGTGAACTTGCTCGAGTTAAGCCAGGCAAGGACAGCAGAGATAAAGAAGGAACTTGGGTTGGAACTGAGCCCATTGGAGGAGGTCCTTGATGAGTAGTATCGAAGCTTATGGATTGGCAATGGTTGTAGCCCCCATGGCGGCCAGTCCGATTGTTTGGTTGATGGGAAAACTTAGCGAAAAGTTAAGGAACCTTTTCTCGAGCGTAATATCTTTAGGGGTTTTCGCATTCTCCCTGGCTTTCTTTCCCCTCGTGCAATCAGGTAACCTGGAGTTTTTCACCGTAGAACTGGGTGGAGTGGGAATTTCTTTCGGCGTGGGCCCTCTCTCCCTTCTTATGGTTTCTTTAATTTCCCTGCTCTGTTTCCTCGCTTCGGTATTTTCCCCGGTCTACCTAAAAAGATTTGACTTCCCGGTCAATGAGAACAAGTATTTCAGCCTTCTCCTCGGTTTCATGGGGGGAATGATTGGTGCCGTCCTCGCGACGGAATTATTCACGATGTTTGTCTTCTGGGAACTAATGACCCTGGCAGCCTACTTTTTAATAACCTTTGAGAATACTCCGACCTCGATAAAGGCCGGCAATAAGTATTTCCTGATGAGCGAGGGAGGAGCATTAGCTATTCTATCCGGAATAGTTCTTACCTGGTTGGCTACCGGGACCACAGAGCTTGCAATTTTAACCGCCGGGGGCGGTATGGATCCGGCAATCAAAATCTCCGCGATGGCTCTATTTCTGATTGGTTTTGGGGTTAAGGCGGCTTTCTTCCCAATTCATTCCTGGCTACCCGATGCCCATCCGGAAGCACCTTCTCCTATATCGGCATTGCTATCCGGAATAATGATTAAAGTCGGTTTATTCTGGATTATCAGAATTTTCTGGGAGTTATTCACGGCGGGCCCTTCGTGGAACAGCGCCCTTTCTGTCATAGGAGCGTTTACGATTCTCATTGGCGGCTTTTTGGCTATAGTGCAGAATGATATAAAGAGACTGATTGCCTACTCCAGTATATCTCAAGTGGGCTACATCATGGTTGGAATAGGGATCGGCACCGGTTTAGGTATGGCGGGGGCGATAACCCACCTAATCAATCACGCCCTTTTCAAGGGTCTGTTGTTCTTTGGTGCCGGAATAGTTGTCTACATGACGGGCACAAGGAAGTTAGACCAAATGGGGGGATTGAGCAGAAAGACTCCAATTGTTTTTGGCTCCGTACTAATAGGAGCTCTTTCCCTGGCGGGAGTTCCTCCGTTAAACGGTTTTTATTCCAAGTGGGTGCTTTACCAAGCTGTCCTTGATTTCAATCGGGGGTTCGCTTCGTTTATTCTCGTCGCTGCTCTGTTCGGTAGCACGTTATCGGTAATCTATATTTCGAAGTTCCTTTTTTCGGCGTTTTTCGGGGAAAGTCAATCCGAAGTTAAGAGACTACCCGGATGGGGAATGAAAATGGCGGTAGGGGTTCCCGCCATCCTTTGCGTGGCGCTGGGGGTATATCCAAAATTGCTGCTTGACTCAGTTAGACCGATAATCGGCGGAGTCCCGGTTTTTGAGGGTACCTGGGTTGCCTACATGGCGGCGGCATTTTTGCTCGGGGGCATCGTAATAGGCGTAATCGCGTACTTCCTATTTGGGTTGAAGAAGACTTCGGCGCGGAAGCCAGCTTTCTTTGGAGGAGAAAACGCGGAAACAATAGACGAAGAGCTTTATTTTCCCTACCTGGACGAAGTTAACTTCAGGATAAACCCGACCGAAATCTACAATAGCCTGAGGAATTCAGGGCTGATAAATTGGTTATACGTCGCTGAAGAAAGGAGCTTTATTGATCCTTACGTTGCAACAAGCTGGATTGGAAAAGCGGTCACCCGGTCATTCCAGTGGGCGCACAATGGTATACTTTCTCGCTATTTGGTCTGGGTCTTCACCGGTCTTATAGTAGTACTCTGGCTTTTGACCACACAATAACGGGGTTGGTCAGGATGGTTCTTATTCAGGTATTTTTGGTCTTTGCGATAATTGCCGCCCTGGTAGCGGTAGAGGCTCCGTCTGCACTTTCTTCCATAATTTCTCTGGGAGCGGTAGGGTTTGGTCTGAGCGTCGCATTTCTCTGGCTCGGAGCTCCCGATATCGCAATTACCCAGGTGGTAGTGGAAATAGTCACACTTGTGATTCTCATAAGGGCTACAATCGCGAGAGGCGTAACAGAAATCAGAGGAAACGAAAGCAAGACATTACTTATCGGAAGTCTAATTTTGTTCGGACTGGGGTCAGCTTTTTTCGCCAATTACCTCAGCGATTTTCCCGAGTTCGGGAAGTCGGCTATGGAGACCTTTTCTAACCCGGCAAGTCAATTTTATCTTAAGTTTGGATTGGACAAAGCTGGCGGACCCAACATCGTCAACGATATTCTTTTGGACTTTCGGGCTTTTGACACTCTGGGAGAAGCCACGGTTCTCTTCGCCGCGATCTTGGGCGCGATCACTCTTCTCAACCGAAAAGTATTTATAGGTAATGGGGAGGAGAAAGAATGACTGGAATGAGTTCAATCGTAAAGACTGTTACCCGATGGGTATCGCCATTCATCTTCGCTTTTGGTATATACATAGCCCTGACAGGACATCTAACTCCCGGCGGAGGTTTTCCGGGGGGCGTGATCATCGCCGGTTGCTTTATCCTGTTAACACTGGCTTTCGGAAAAGAAGCCACTTTCAGGCTATTTAACCTAAAATCGTCTTCCGTTACGGATAGTTTAGCCGCCCTTTCTTTCCTATGTATGGGGCTTCTAGGTTACGTCTTTGGGAGTGGATTCATGAACAATTTTATCGAGAGCGGATTTCCCGGAACCCCCTTCCGGCTGTTAAGCGGAGGAAATATGCCGATACTAAACCTCGCGATCGGTCTTAAGGTCGGGGCATCATTATTTGCCGTATTTGCCTATCTCGCCCTGTTTAGAGCCATCGAGGAGGACTAAACATGCTTACATATCTGCTCGCATTTATACTCTTTGCCGTCGGATTGTATAGCGTAATCAACAAGCGTAACCTGATAAAAATTATCATGGGCGTAATCATCATGGAACACGCGGTTAACGCCTTCCTCATTCTCATAGGTTATAGGATGTCTGGAGAAGCACCGATAGTCGAAGAAGGGGTCTCCATTTCAGAATTCTTGAGTACTGCAGTGGACCCACTTCCCCAGGCATTAGTTATTACATCTATAGTTATTAGTCTGGGCGTAGTGGCATTGATGGTCGGACTCGCCATAAGAATATACCAACACTACGGAACATTTGATATAACGGAAATAAGGAAATTAAGGGGGTAATAAAGCATGCTCCCGCTGTTCGTGGCAATACCGTTAGGGGTAGGATTCCTGTTACCCCTTATCGAAGAATTCAGGGATCGAACCAGATTATTTAGCGTATTCGTCCTGCTGGAAACAGGAGGGCTCCTGGCTCTTTCTCTGATTAAATTTGGAGACAAAGGTATCTATCGGATGGGGGGATGGGCTCCGCCGTTCGGTATTAATTTTGTTCAGGATGGACTCACTTCGCTGATCCTGGTTGTTATAAGCGGAATTGCCTTTGTTACTACTCTCTTTGCTATTACTTACATGAAAGAATACGAGAACCTGGGCAGGTTTTACGGACTTTTCTCTTTAATGCTGGCTGGAATGTACGGAGTTGCGCTGACGGGCGATATTTTTAACATGTACGTCTATCTGGAAGTGGCCGCGATAAGTTCCTACGCGCTGGTCGGTTTTAACCGGGGAGCTGAGGAAATCGAAGCGTCATTCAAGTACCTAATCATGGGGGCCGTAGGTTCCGTGTTCATTTTGCTGGGAATAGCCCTTTTATACGGCTCCGTCGGATCGCTAAATATTGCCGATATCTCAGTAAAGGTGAGCGAACTGCCTAACGACTCATTCATAGTTCTTAGCACCGCTCTATTTATAGTCGGCTTCGGGCTAAAAGCCGCCTTTATTCCCTTTCATTCCTGGCTACCGGATGCACACTCTTCAGCCCCTACCCCCATATCCGCCATGCTATCCGGAGTGTTGATAAAGGTACTTGGAATTTATGCCCTGGCAAGACTTCTTTTCAATGGGCTAAACCTTCCCGGTGTAGCACCGTCAATCTTGACCTGGATAGGAGCGGGTTCGATGTTCATCGGAGGAATGATAGCCCTCGGTCAAAAAGACCTAAAACGATTGCTGGCCTACTCCAGCATTTCCCAGATGGGATATATAACACTGGCAGTTGGTATGGGTGGAATATTGATCAATCAAGGGAAACCGGGGATAGCAACATTAGCCCTTATGGGAGGTATCTTCCATCTCGTCAATCACGCGACGTATAAATCACTCTTATTCCTCTTCAGCGGGAGTGTTGAGAAGATCTTTGGCTCCAGAGATCTATCTGAAATAGGCGGACTCAACAGTATAAGCCCGGTTTCCGGTGCGGCCGGTACTATTGGGACTCTTTCTATCTCGGGCGTCCCCCCGTTTAACGGTTTCTGGAGCAAGTTGGTTATAGTTATCGCGGCAATCTGGGGTAAACTCTACCCCCTGGCGGGGATTATCCTTTTCACAAGTGCAATTACTCTGGCTTACTATTTAAAAGTTCAGCGTCAGCTCTTTATGGGAAAACCGACGAAAAAAGCTTCTGAGTTAACCAAGACTTCTGCCGGACTTTACATTCCTCTTATAATACTGGCGATCTGTTGTATTGGCCTCGGTCTACTTTATTTGCCGGAAATCAGGGGGTTAGTGCTAAAACCTGCAGCTCTGGCACTTCAGGAAGGGTCTGAATACACCAAACTAGTTCTCGGCTTATAACAGGGTGATATCAGTGGATGAACAAAGGAGTGGCTCAAAGATCTCGAGAGGTGCTTTCGTATTCGGCGTTACGCTAGCGGTTTGGCTTTTGTTCACCTGGCCGTTTGCACCAATAGAGTGGCCCATGATAATAGCCGGTGCCCTGGTAGCCATACTTTCCGGAGTACTGTTAGGAGAGATGACAACAAGACATCCCGGGAGGGGCTTGAACCCCGTTAGATACTTCTGGGGGGCTTGCTACATATTTGTGCTTGCCTGGTGGGTCGCAATGGCCAATTTGGACGTGGCCTTCCGTGTATTGCATCCGGACGTACCTATCAACCCGGGAATTGTAAAAGTCAAGACGGACCTGAAAAGTGAGTCAGCTAAAACTGCTCTGGCTAATTCAATTACACTTACGCCGGGGACTATGACGGTTGATCTATCGGATGACGGACATCTGTACGTCCACTGGATAAACGTAAGTTCAACCGATGTCGAGGAAGCCACTCATCAGGTCGTGGGGAGGTTTGAACCGATATTGAGGAGGATTTTCGAATGATATACTTTGCCTTAAGCCTATTAACCCTATCCGGGTTTCTTTGTCTCTATCGAATAGGTTCAGGGCCCACACCCGCGGACAGGATGGTAGGTATTGACATTCTGGGTATTCTCGTAGTCGGTTTTTGTGCCCTTTTTGCGGTCTTTACCGGAAGGGGTTTCTACCTAAATATCGCTTTGGCCTGGGGGCTTCTCAGTTTCATCGGAACAACGGCACTGGCCAAACACCTGGAGGGTAAGAAATTCGATGAGTGAATTAGCCGGGAAAGCGATCATAATTGTCGGTACCCTGTTTAACTTATTTGGATGTATTGGGTTGATCAGGTTGCCCGATGTATACAACCGGCTTCAGGGAGCAACCAAATGCGTTACTCTCGGTACCTGTTCGATACTGCTCGGAGTGTTAATCAGCTCGGGAGTCAGTCCCACCGGGATGAAAGCACTTGCAGCAATTATCTTCATTGCCATCACTGCTCCAACCGCGGCTCACGCCTTATCCCGCGGAGCCTACCGGGCCGGCGTGCCCCTGTGGGAAGGTAGCGTCGTAGACAAGTACGAGGAGGAAGGACAATGAAAAAACCTAAGATCAGGGAATTAAACGAAGCAATTAAGGCGATATTTTCCCGGAGATATACGTCTAAGTACCCGGCGGAGGAGGCGGAAGTAGCTCCAACTTTTAGGGGCGCTCCTGAGTATTCGGACGAAGGTTGTGTCGGTTGTACCGGTTGTTATCACGTGTGCCCGGCGGGAGCCATTAAACTGGAAGACACCGTGAACGGAACCAGCGGGACAAGACACCTGCAGGTCAACCTGGAAGAGTGCATCTATTGTGGGCAGTGTGAAAAGTACTGCACTACCGGGGAAGGAATAGAATTATCTCAGGAGTATTCGCTCTCCTTCACCGGGGAAGAGGGGCCGACTTCCTCCACCGAAAAAGATCTCGTGATCTGTGACGCATGTGGAGAAGTTATAGGAACAAAGGAACATATTCTCTGGCTATACAGCAAACTGGGAGGTCTGGCCTACTCAAACCCAAGTGTATTTCTTACCTACCTGGAAAACCTCGATCTTGCCCGGCGAGATCGACTAAACGAAAGACCAAGCCATAGAAGTGACAGAGTTAGAGTTCTCTGTCCTGAATGTCGGCGCGAACTAACTATAATAGAAGAAGGGGAGAAATAACGTCCCTTAATCAGACTTGTAGATAATCTCACCAAATTTTCCAACTAGTATTATGTAATCTGACCCCCGGCAGTCGTATTACAAAAATCTTGAAAAATTTCTCACTAACTCAACCCCCTCACCACC
>JAGXLP010000116.1 GCA_018334615.1 Candidatus Bipolaricaulota bacterium | reverse complement strand
CTGTCCAACTTATTAATTTCTAGAAATCATGCTGGTAGGCCAGCGTTACGGTCAGCAGGACCGTCAATGCGATAAATAGCCAGACGTCGACGTACCAGAAGAATATCACTATTGCGTACAGAAAACCGCGTCTTCCTAACATGTAGCGCTGACTCCCTCTTTTGAATAATTTTTCCAGATAAGCCGGAGCCGAGTTCCCTTCGATTTTTTCTAATTTGTCCGGGTCACTCCGGACCAGAACCGTGAGATTGTTCAAATGCCTCAGGGCCAGCAGAAGGTTCAGAAAAGAGAACGTCAAGGTGAAAAAGATAAGCCAACCAGGGTAGTCGACGGAGCTCGAAACCGCTAGCCCCTTGGTAATTTGAGTATCCAGCAGTCCATAAGTTAAAAGAAATCCTATCAGCAGTATGCTGGCGGATGCGAGAAATGTAATGCTCATGATCATGTTCCTTAGCTGGTGTACCAGAAGGAGAAACTGCCCCTGTTCAGTGGAGTTCTTCAGCCAGGAAGCATAACAGCTGTTTATCCGGCCTTTTTTAGTTAGATTCGGCTTCTTGTCGGTGAAATATAGGTAGACTGAGTGGTAAAGAAGGAAGCAACAGGCGTAAACGAGAAAAGCCAGTATGGTAGTCAAATCCATATTTATCCTCCCCCGGTTTTGGCAAGTTACCTAGTTCAGGATATAGTCCGTCAGGCGAAAATACAAGAAGAGCGTTTCTGTTGATCTTTGATTTTGACTCACGAAGTGGTAGGTCCCGCTGGATAATAGGGTCGAAGTATCCAGAGCCCACAATGTCTATATCTAGGGCTTTCCAGTCCCAGTGTAGCGGGTTGAAGTGTTTTGTTTTTTTAAGCTTCACCCCCATCTGTTGTCTTCCCCCGCCAATTTTGAAATTATTTACCCTTTTGGTAGAATAATTCCGGCAAATTTCGGCTGGCCATGATTCAAAAATAAGGTGATGTTCGGACAGATGAAAATTTCGCAGCTTGTTTCCTCGCCTTTTTGGCCCCTCGTAAAATCGGCAGTCATCCTTCTGGCCACTTTCTTGGTCGCCAGCCTTACAAAATATCTGCTCGACCGCTGGTCTCGGCGCAAGCTCAGTCAATTGAAAGATAAGCAAAAGACAACCGCCGTAACCACCCGGATGGAGGTGTTTCGGAGAGTCGGGGGAGTCCTTATCTGGTTCACTGGCATTATCGTCCTGGTAGCTCAGTTTCCCGTGGTCAAAAGCCTTGGTATAGGTTTATTTGCTTCTGCCGGAGTTGTAGGGCTGGTTCTAGGTCTAGCCGCTCAGAACACTCTGTCAAATATGATTGCCGGAATCGTTCTTTCCTTTTCCCAACCCCTCAGACTTGGTGATGCGGTGATTATGGACGACGATTTCGGTTATGTCGAAGAAATAACGCTCATGCAAACGTTCATCCGGACCTGGGACAATCGGAGAATCATCGTGCCCAACGACGTCCTGAGTAACAGAATAGTTCAAAACTGGTCCATAAAGGATTCCAGACTGCTCGCCGCCACGATAATTTACCTCGATTACGGCGCCGATATAGACAAAATCCGGGGCTGGGTAAAGGAAGCAGTGCAAGAAAGTGAGTACTGGAACGGAGAAGGGGAACCCGGCGTTCAGGTAATGGACTTTACCGAGAAAACCATCAAAGTCCGTGCCCTCGCCTGGGCTGACGATCCCCCTTCAGCATGGAATTTGAGGTGTGAAATAAGGGAAAAGCTGCTTGATCATTTCGAGAAAGAAGGCCTGGAATTTCCCAGGTTCAGGGTTGAAGTGGGCGAACGGCAGCTTGACGCTTTCGGGAATCAGGACGAATCTAAAACCAGTTCTTCTTCTTGAAATAATAGAGCATTCCCAGCGTCGTAGCTCCCATTAAACCTAGGGCTCCGAAGTATCCCCAATCCCAGCCGAGCTCAGGCATGATTTCGAAGTTCATCCCGTAAATCCCCGCGATGAAGGTGAGTGGGATAAAGATGGTGGCCACAATGGTCAAAGTTTTCATAATCTCGTTCATGCGGTTTGACATGGCGGTCATATACATGTCCCTTGCCCCGCCAATAAGTTCCCTGTAATTGGTCAGCAGGTCGGAAGTCCGGGCCAGATCATCCTGAATATCCCGGAAGTATATCTTTCTGTCGTCGGATATGAACTTGGTTTCCGGCCTGGCCAGCTTTGCTGCCATTTCCCTTTGTGGGGCGACGGTTCGCTGGATTTCGATCAGATCGGACCGAAGGTCAGAGATTTCGGCCAGTAGTTCCTCGTCGGGGTCGATTAAAACCTCGTCCTCGATCCGGTCGATTTCGTCCTCCAGTCGGTCGAGCACGGGAAAGTAGTCTTCAACGAGACTGTCCAGGAGGCAATACCCGAGGTAATCCACCCCTCTGCCGAGGTACCTTTTGGGGTCCCGGGCCACCTTTTCTCCTAATTGTTCGGTCGAGGAGAGATTTTTTCTGTGAAAGCTAAGTAAGTAGTTATTTCCGAGGACGAGGGTAAGCTGATAGGTCTGCATTTCGCCTATTTTCCATGTTTGGTCGGGGATTCTTGCCAGGATATACAGGTAGTCTCGAAATGTCTTGACTATCGGCCTGCTTTCCGCCGTCAGTACGTCCTCGATTGTCAGGGGGTGAAGGTCGAGAATTTCTCCCACTTTCTTTACTTCGGAGTCGAATTCCTCACCTTCGACGTCTATCCAGAACGAAATTCCTCTCTGGTTGGCCTTACCTTTAAACCTCTCCGGGTTTTTCTCAAGTTTAATTTCGGGGTCGGGCTCGTTGGGGTAATAAAGAAAGCCTTTCATTCCTATTCACCGGTATCTGCCGGTTGAGCTTCTTCCTGAGGAAAGAAGTGGACGTCCGTCTGAGGAAAGGGAATGCCGATTCCGGCCTGATTGAACCTCTTGTCTATACTTCTCCTGATGGCGTCCCTGGTCGCTATCCTGTCCTTGGGGTGGCCAATCCATACCCGCAATTCAAAGTTCAGGGAGGAGTCGGCGTGTTCTTTAAAGAAGACCTGGGGAGACGGGTCCTCCAACACTCTCTCCTGCTCCTGAGATATATCGAGTAATATGTCTTCGACCTTTTCTATATCCGTTCCGTAGTCTACTCCTATCGGTATACGCAATCTGACGCTCGTATCCCCGCCGTAAGACCAGTTTGTGACCTGCTTGCTTACCAGGTCGGAATTGGGGACGATAATTGATTCGTTGTCGTAAGTGTTTACTATTGCCACCCTGAATCTAATCTCCTCGACCTTACCGAGAACGCCGTCAATTTCTACGATATCGCCTACCTGGATTGGTCTTTCAAGCAGCAGGATGAGGCCGGACGCGAAGTTGGAGAAGATATTCTGGAGACCAAAGCCAATCCCAACCCCGAACAATCCACCGAATACTGCCAGGACGGAGAGATCGAACCCTATCATTTGAAGTCCGATCAGGAGACCTATAGTGACTGCCCCGTATCTGATCAGGCGAGAAAGGGTGTACTGTGCTCCCTGTTCGATTTCCGTCTTGGAGTATATATTCCGCCTCATAAAGCGGTTGAATAATCGGGAAAGGACAATGGAGACTGCTATAACTACCAGAAAATAGAAAAAGGATATTATCGATATGCCTTCCCCACCTACGGTAAATATCGGTTTTTGTAACAAATCCCAGACCGAATTTAAAACCGCGGCCGTTTTCATCGATCCTCCTCAGTTTTAGTTTTGGAGTGGGGGTTCAGCTCTGTGACACCCCTCCCAAACTGTAACTAAAGAAAGTCCAGTTAGGCTATGTAATTAGCAATTACGCGCTGGGAGTCTCCGATTCGGTTTGCTTGGCTTTTCCTAGACCGGGTCTTGCTACTGTGGCCGTTTCGTAACTAAAACCTTTTTCGTCGAGTACTCCTTTCATCTCCTCGAGGAAAGGGGTTATGAGGCTCTCTGTTCCGCTTAACTCGATCTCGAAGTGGGGTTGCTCCCTGGCAATCACTTTAAACGTGGATTTCCTATCCATGAACCCGCCTGTGGCTTGTTGGATCGATTCTCCGGCTTCGTCCAGCCGTTCGATGTCTGCTTCGTATATCCATCTTCCCCCTGCCTTGTAAGCCTGTTCCCTGTCGAGTTTCTCGGCTCTTACCGGGTTGGCCTCGTTGTACCTTTCAATTGCTTCGTTGACTACGTCGTAGAAGTCTTCCATGAACTCGTCCATATTTTC
>JAGXLP010000115.1 GCA_018334615.1 Candidatus Bipolaricaulota bacterium | reverse complement strand
TAGAGAATCCTCATCCACAGCGAACCCGTGGTTTTGAGCGGTAATGTTAACTATTTGGGAGGTATGGTTCTTAACCGGCTGATTCGCACCCCGATGTCCAAACTTTAGCTTGTAGGTCTCCCCACCAAGAGCGAGGGAGATAATCTGGGTTCCAAAACAAATTCCAAATATCGGAAGGTCACCGAAAAAACTTTTTACTACCCTTTGAGGTTCCTTCGCCTTTTTCGGATCACCAGGACCGTTCGTAAAAAACAGTCCATCGGGCTTATAATCTTTAACGGTTTCAGGTCCTACGTCATGGGGAAATAACACGATCTCAAAATCACGGTCCCGGAGGTTGGTAAGAATACTTTGTTTGACTCCCGTATCTATTAGAGCCAGCCTCGGGCCCTTACCTTCAAGTACTTCGATTTCTTCGGTACTCACGCGAGGGATCAAATCCTTTTCAGTGATGGGGGGCTGGTTTTTGGCAAGTTCCAGGACCTCTTCCTCGTCGTAATCACCTACCGCTACAGCAGATTTTACCGTGCCTCGTTCTCTTATCGTCAACGTGATTTCTCTGGTGTCAACTCCGGTAATACCTCGAGAGTCCTTTCGAGTAAGATAACTGTTTAGAGATTCCGTCGACTTCGCGTGATCCGGGGTAGTGCAGACTTCCCGGGCCACCATTCCCTCCGCCTTTATCGAGCCCGATTGTGGATTTTCACCATGAACACCGTAGTTTCCTATCAACGGATAAGTAAACATCAAGTTTTGCCCCTTATAGGAAGGATCGGTAAGGGCTTCCTCGTAGCCGGTAAACGAGGTCGTAAATACTAGTTCACCTAGAGAAACCCCTTCTGTTCCTATTCCCTCGCCCCGCAACACCGAACCGCCCTCCAGTGCCAGAAGCGCTTTAGTCATGGCTGTAATCCCCCGTGTTTTGGTCGTCGCCTTCTTTGCAGGGGTTCTCCGGCTTGGCAAGTTCTCTCAAACAAGCGTTAAATCCAGCCTTTTTTTCTTCCCATTTTTCCTCGGCACTCTCAATGGAGTTCTCAATCCTTTCAAGTCGAGGGTTCCCGGGCCCACCCGCGTGATTACGGGAATCGAGCGACTGCCTTACTTTATCCTCTGATATCTTTTCACTTTCGGAAGGAAGATTATTTTTGATCCTTCTGTAAGCCTCCCTGAACGGTACTCCGTCTTTAACCAGGGTAAATACTTCGTCAGTGGCAAGAACCTCCCCGGAAAAAGCGTCGAGAAGCTCCTCCTCGTTTACCTTTAACCCGGAGACCAGCGGGGCGAGCACTTCTAGAGAGTCGTAAGTACATTCCAGGCCTTCAACGAGAGTCTTTTTCGTCTCCTGGAGATCACGGCTGTAGCCGGATCTTAACCCGTGCAGGAGGGAAAATAGGTTGGACAAATGGCCGGAAAAACTGGCGGATTTACCTCTCACCAGCTCCAGGACGTCGGGATTATTCTTTTGCGGCATGATAGACGAACCCGTGGTAAACTCCTCGGGAATATCAAAGTAATCAAACTCGCCGTCAGTAAAAGTGATAAGATCAGAAGCCAGTCGCGATAGGTCTAGCTGAACGCTCGCGAGTGCGGAAAGAAGGTTAAATTCGAACTTCCCTCGACTATTCATCACGTATATAGCGTTATTCTGAACCTTCTCAAACCCAAGCAATCCCGCCGTCAACTCTCGATCCAGCCTAACCGGTACGCCGTAACCCGCGCCCGCGCCGAGAGGAGATTGGTCGATGAGTTCGAAACTCGATTCGACAAGGGCGAGGTCGTCAATCAACGCTTCGGCAAACGACCCCGCCCAGAGGCCGACCGAAGATGGCATCGCCTTCCGATAGTGAGTATAACCAACCATGGGAGTCTCGGAGTGAGAAAACGCAAATTGCAGAAGTGATTCAGCCAGATTCAGCAACTCGCTAACCGTCTTGAATACCTCCGCTTTTGTAAAGAGCCTTACGTCTACAAGTACCTGATCGTTCCTCGATCTCGCTGTATGAAGCTTTTCTCCCAGTCCTCCAAGATAGTCGGTGATTTCGTTTTCTATCCTTGTGTGGATATCCTCGTCCGCAGAAGTAAGGGCTAAGTCTTCCTCCAGAAGTTCCCTCAAGGCATTACGAAGTTTCCTGGCTTCGCAGGAGTCGACAAGTTCCAGTTTCTCAAGAGCGTGCACGTGTGCGATAGATCCGTAGATATCGTATTCAGCGAGGCGCTGATCGTAACCAACGTCAGCGCCCGCCGTATAATCTTCCACTAACTCTTCAATTTGGGACTTCTGCTCCTCTCCGCTTAGCTCCCAGGTTTTCATTTCAGCTCCTTAAACCGATTTTTCGCGATTAAACCCTACTTTCGTCGGGAGGCTCCAAATATCTATGAAGCCCTCGGAGGAAGATTGGTCAAACGTACTCTCCTCGTCGTAGGTCGCGAGTGAATGGCTGTAGAGCCCGTTCTCCGAGCTACGCCCAACAACGGTAGCAGAGCCCTTAAATAATTTTAGACGTACATTTCCTTCTACCTTCTCGTTAACCTTTTCGATATAAGCTTCAAGGTCGTTGACAAGTGGGTCGAAGGCCAACCCCTGATAGATCATTTCGGCCCATTTCTGGTCGACAAGAGGTTTGAAGCTATTCTCGTGCCTGGTCGAGCAGTACTTTTCTAGCTCCTCGTGCGCTTTGAGGATAACGGTAGCTGCGGGGCATTCGTATATTTCTCTTGATTTGAGCCCGACGATTCTGTCCTCCACCGTGTCTATCATACCTACTCCGTGTTTTCCGGCAAGCGCAGTTAACTTTTTTATAAGGTCGACCAGCCCCATCTCCTCGTCGTTCAGCTGGATCGGCACTCCTTTTTTGAACTCCAGTTCTACGTACTCGGGTTCGTCCGGAGTTTCCTCAACTGGACTTACCAGTTCGTGGACGTTTTCCGGAGGTTCTTCCGCCGGGTCCTCAAGAATTCCGCACTCAACGCTTCTACCCCAGAGGTTTTCGTCAATCGAATATGGTGACTCGGAATCGACGGGAATGGGTATGTTCTTTTCTTCGACGTAAGCCAGCTCCATTTCCCGACTCATATCCCATTCTCTAACCGGTGCCAGTACGGTGATGGAGTCGTTGAGAGCTCTAATGGACGCCTCGAATCTGACCTGATCGTTCCCCTTACCGGTACTTCCGTGGGCGATTGCGGATATACCTTCGGATTTCGCATAATCGACTGCAATTTTACTCATTAGGGGTCGGGCAATCGCAGTGCTCAGAGGGTAACTATCCTGGTACAGACCGTTTGCCTTAATACTTTTGGCAATATAGTCCTCGGCAAATTCATCTTTCGCATCTACGACAAAGGCGTTTTTGGCTCCGAGCTTTAGCGCCTTATCCCGAACTTGATCGAGATGAGCTTCCCTTTGACCGACGTCTATGGTAAAGGTGGAAACTTCTGCTTCGTACTGATCTTGAATCCAGGTGAGCAAAACTGACGTATCCAACCCCCCGGAGTACATAAGTAGAACGTGATCAATATTGTCCTTTTTTTCAGGATCGAGGTCAAAAATTAAATTTTCTTTTTTCTCGGTTGTAGCGTAATGCACCTTCCCAATTTCATCACCTCATTGATGATTTAGTTAGTTTTATGTTTGAATATTTCCCGTGTCCTTTCAGGTTTTAGCTAGCGCGGCCGTCATCGGGACACTGGGTAAAGACGACGTAACGATAACCAATGCAGCAAGTCAAAACTCTAAATTGGAGATATTAAAGAGAGGAGAACCCTCTCCTGAGTGGTGAGATAGCAGAGATGAGGAAGCCATTCAGCAGGCGGAACGTAGGTTTAAACTTTGAAGACAAATATTTCATGGCAACTGCCGCACCTCTTAAATAGGAATTTACGGTAAAAGGTAGTTCGTTTCAAGGGTGGTTTTGTCTATCACCTTTTTTCCTGAATCTGGCAAAGTATTCACAGGTATTTCTAAGAATAGTTGAAATATATCAATATGTTTCGGGTCATAATTTGACGTTCGGCTTGATTTTATACCCCTCTGTCGTTACACTCGTTTTCAATATAGAGGACGATAATCATGAAAAATATGGGCATTTTAGGTCTATATAGCAAAAGTGCGGTTCCGACACCCAAGTTCAATTTCGAAACGAACTCGGGTTTGATCCTTCTGCTGCCTCCGTCATATTCCATTCTGGAGGGGAGTTAATCCCCTTCTACCCTGTTACCTTATCTACTTATTCATGTTCTATAGCAAGACTTAAGAGACCGCTC
>JAGXLP010000014.1 GCA_018334615.1 Candidatus Bipolaricaulota bacterium | reverse complement strand
AGGTGCCTCCGAACGTCCGGAGACACCTTCCTCCAAGTGAATTTTATTACCCGGCTCTAGGGCTGGATTCTTCCACCCAGACTTCCTCTAGGTCCTGATAGTACATGTCCGTGGCGTATGGCTGGATACCATGGACCCAGGGTTGGTGAGCCATGACAGCAAGGTTGTAATTGTTGAACCAGATCGGCGCATCCTCAACTATGATCTCTTCTGCCTGCTGGAGTAGTTCTTTCCGTTCCTCGAAGTCCACCGTGGTCTTTGCCTCATCGAGCAGGGCGTCGACTTTCTCGTTTTCGTAATTCCACCAGTTGGTCGAACCGATATTGTCGGAGTGGAATCTCATGAGGTAACCAAGCGGCCTGGGACCTATTCCGCCAAAGGCGTCTATGTAGGCCTGGTAATCGTCGTTCATTACCCTCTGTACCATTGTTCCGTACTCCATGGGCACCGGCTCCACCTTGATCCCTACTCTGGCCAGCTGGGGCATAACTGCACCGACCGCTGGAGCGCCCCAGGCTGGTGAATGGGCGTCACCTATGACCTTAACTTTGAATCCGTCCGGATACCCTGCTTCTTCCAGCAGTTCCTTGGCTTTATCGGGATCGTACTTGTATCCTTCCAGATCCTCGTTGTATGCGGGCATGGAAGGAGGAAATACGCCGGTAGCGGGGATTGCCTTACCATGGAGATACACATCAACTACTGGTTGTACATTTATCGCGTAGTTAAATGCTTTGCGGACTTTCTTATTCTGGAGCGGACCCCAGTCGGTGTTAAATCCAATATGTCTCGTCCACAGTTCGGCGGTCTCCACCATTGGCACGTCCTGTTTTTTCCACCTGGCATACTGGGTAGGCATGGCTACTACGGCGTCCAGGTCTTTGGAGTCAAACGCAGCGCCACGACTTCCCACTTCAGGCATCCATTCGACCTTAACCCTATCCAGGTACGGTCTTCCGTCCCAGTAATCCTCGAAGGCTGACAGGGTTATGGTATTTCCCTTCCAGCTTTCGAACTTGAACGGTCCCGCCCCCACGGGGTTCCGGGAGAATTGTTGCTGACCCATCTCTTCTATCGCCCCTTTGGGAACCACCACGGCACCGATTTCGGTCAGGGTGGAGAGGAAGGCGACGTCTACCTTATCCAACTTTATCTGAAGCGTGTATTCATCGAGCACTTTGATTCCGGAGATACCTTCCGCCTCTCCGTCTTTGTACGCCTGGGCTCCGACAACATTGTCAAAAAGACTCAGATGCACGCTCCCCTTATCTGGATCCATTACCCGCTCAAAGGAATATTTGAAGTCCTCAGCGGTAACTTCCGTTTCATTATGGAACTTTACTCCTTCCCTGAGGTTAAAAGTATAAGTCTTATTGTCCTCGCCAACTGTCCAGCTTTTGGCAATTGCGGGTTCTACCACTAACTCAGTGGTGTCAAATTTTACCAGGCCTTCATGAACCTGAAGCCCTACTCCGATACCTCCGGCGTTACTGATTGGTAACTTGAGTGGGTCCAGACTCACTGCTTCACCGTAAGGGTTGGCCGTGACAAACGTCCCGCCATAGCGGGGTTCTTCCTCGGCAAAAACTGAAATAGACCCAATGACTAACAAAGAGACCGCTAATAGAGCTACTGTTAATACTTTTGCTTTAGGTTTAAACATAAACAATACCCCCTTTAGTATTGGGTAGATTGTTTGGTTTAACTTTGCCAAGACCCGGTCGTCTTATCACCTCCGGTTTTGTACGTTCGCCTCTTTTATTATAGTTAGATTTTCGAGGCTATTTTCTTTCTATTTCCGTAGCCATACCCTGGCCACCACCTATACACAAGGTAGCCAGTCCCAGATTCGAATCACGCTTTTCCATCTCGTGAAGCAGGGTAACTACGATTCTCGCCCCTGTACACCCAATGGGGTGTCCAAGCGAAATACCCGATCCGAGAGGGTTGGTTATTTCGGGATCCAGTTCCAGCTCATCTATACAGGCCAGAGTCTGGGAAGCAAATGCCTCGTTTAACTCCACTAGTTTGTAGTCCGATATTTTTCGTCCGAGATTACTCATCAGTTTTTTGGTAGCCGGAACGGGACCAAGACCCATATACTTGGGGTCAACTCCCCCTGATGTTTCACCGTTTATATAGCCCTTTATGGGTAACCCCTTCTTCCGGGCAAATTCCTCAGAAGTAATAAGCAAAGCCGCCGCTCCATCCGAGATACCAGAGGCATTACCCGCAGTCACCGTGCCGTCCTCCTTGAATACCGTGGGCAATTTGTTCATCTTTTCCAGGCTCGTGTCCATAGGACACTCGTCTTCCGTAAATTCAACTTTCTCTCCCTTTTTCTCGATCTCGATTGGAACTATTTCATCCATGAACCTGCCGGATTCGAGGGCTTCCATGGACCGATTGTTACTCTCCAGTCCCAACCGATCCTGTTCTTCTCGGGATATTTCGTACAACTCGGCGATATTTTCCGCGGTAACACCCATATGATAGTCGTAGAAAATCTCATATAAGCCATCCAGCACCATAAGATCCTTGGCCTTCTTATCAAACATCCTTCCTCCCCACCGGAGGTCGGGTAATACGTACGGTGCTCGGCTCATATTTTCCATGCCACCGGCCACCACAGCGTTCGCAGTACCGGATCTAATTTCTTGAGAAGCCAATGAAATAGCCTTCATGCCGGAAGCACAAACTTTGTTTACCGTATATGCGTTGACTTCGACAGGAACACCGGCTCTAACAGAGGCCTGTCGGGCGGTATTTTGACCCTGTCCTCCCTGAAGAACGTTACCCATTATGACTTCGTCCAGCACTACTCCTTGCAGATCGTCGGACCAGTCATTGTAATCTTCCCCCACATCACTTAGACCACGATCTTTCGTCTTGTCGGGGCGCAAATTTTTTAGCCTCTCGGATACAACAGGCCTAACCCCGGCTTGTTTTAAAGCCTCTTTAATGACTGCAGTACCAAGCTCAGTAACTTTAAAATCTTTAAGCGATCCACCAAATGAACCAACAGGAGTCCTAACGGCAGAAACTATAACCGGTCTTTTTTTACTCAATTCACCCACCCTTTATTTAAAATCCGGTTCTCTATCGTTTAAAAAAGCGTCAATTCCTTCTCGAGCCTCTTCCGATCCCAGTAACGTCGAAAATCCCTGTTTTTCAATTTCCAGCCCCACCTGAAGATTCGAGCTGGCACCCTGATTAATTACTTTCTTGGCCATCTGTAAACTCTTCCGGGGACCCTTAACGAGAGGTTCGACAAAATCTTCAACAGTATCCTCCAGTTCCCCCTCATCCACGGTTTTATTTACCAGGCCCCATTCCTCAGCTTTTTCCCCGGAGATCTGTTTTCCGGTCATAACCAATTCCTTGGCTCGACCCATTCCTATCAACCTGGTCAATCTCTGTGTCCCTCCGCCACCGGGAATGAGTCCCAGACCAATTTCGGGTTGGCCAAGCCTGGACCGGGTGGTAGCGACCCTCAAATCACACGCCATGGCCAGCTCCAGCCCCCCACCCAATGCGTAACCGTCTATAATTGCGACTGTAGGGGCCGGAAACTCTTCTGGTAATTCGAAAAAATCACCCATAAACTGGGAGTACCTGGATGGCTCAATATCCAAAAACTCGGATACGTCGGCACCAGCACAAAAAGCTTTTCCTTCACCCCATAACGTAACCACCCGAACCCTCCGGTCTTCCATAAGCTGGAAAGCCTCAAACAGTTCGGAACGCAGTTGGTCATTCAACGAGTTCAGGCTCTTAGGACGACTAAGCTCCAATCTGGCGACTCCATCACCAGAGATTTCCAGGTTCAGGTTATCAAAACTCGTATTCACCGAATCCCTCCTCCAGGGGACTGTTTGGCTCGTATAGTTCTTTGGTGGAAGGATTGATATCTGCCAGGTAATTCAACCCTTCCCGGAGAGCCTTCAGTCCTCTTTCATCGCTCAAAGCAATCGGGCCATCGGGCAACCCGGTTCCCATTTTCATAGCCAGATCTATATCCTCCGCGGAGGCAACTTTTTCCTGGAGCACCTCTGCCGCCTGGTTTACCATCACGGAAATTAGAGGAAGGGGATCAAACCCTTCGCCGTCCCCTGAACTGTAATTTACCCCCTCTCCTTCGTAATCATAGAAACCGCGACCGGTTTTCCTCCCCAGCTGATCCTTATCGACTCTCTTTTTCACCCCGGAAGGAACGGGCCAGCTTATCACCTGACCTATTTCCCTAGCAACATCCAGGCCCACCATATCCAGCAACTCGAACGGGCCCATGGGGAAACCCAGCTTCTCTACGACGCCAGCATCCACGGTTTTTTTATCCAGGCCCTCACTTTCCTTTAACCGAACAGCTTCCAATAGATAGGGAAACAATATGGCATTTACTATGAAACCCGGGTTGTCCTTCCTGCAATAAACTGGTTCCTTGCCCAGGTGCCGGGCAAAATCCATGGCGGAATCAATTATTTCCTCTTCAGTTTCTTTCCCCTTGACTACCTCTACCAGTTTCATTTTGACCGGTGGATTGAAAAAATGAAGACCAAAAAAACTTTCCGGGCGGCTCGTCAATGAAGCAAGGTCCGTGATGGAAAGGGAGCTCGTATTGGTAGCGAACATCGCTTCTTTCCCGGCAGCTTCGTCGACTTCCTGAAAAACGTCTCTCTTTATCTCCATCTTTTCCGGAACCGCCTCTATAACCAATTGGGAGGGGGTAACTATCTTCTTCAGGTCTACGTCCGTGGAAACCCTCCCCATGGTTTGATCGGCTTCCGAACTGGAAATCTTCTCTTTTTCCCGAAGTTTGTCCAAACTGGCAGAGATGGATTGAACCGCCTCTTCCAAGAATTCTTCTTTAATATCCGTAATACCTACTTCCAGGCCGGCCAGTGCACATACTTCCGCAATTCCATGCCCCATTGTTCCTGCCCCTACAACTGCAACTCTTTCTATTCGCTCAGCTTCCATCCTCACCCCCCAGCAACTCTAATAACTCAGGTAGTACTTCATGGAGATCTCCCACTACGGAGAGATCCGCCACGTCAAATATCGGAGCCTCGGGGTCCTTATTAATCGCAATTATGGTATCCGAATCCCTTATCCCCACTTTATGCTGGATAGCTCCAGAAATTCCGCAGGCTATATAGAGCTTCGGGGAAACGGTCTTGCCACTCTGACCGACCTGATGGGCCTTCGACAGCCACCCGTCTTCCACAATCGGTCTAGAGCACCCGACAACCCCGTCCAGGGCGTCCGCAAGCTCTTCCAGTAATTGAAAGTTCTCTTCCGATCCTACGCCCCTTCCTCCTGCGATAACCACGTCGGCCTCTTCTACGCCAACCTCACCCTCTTCACCACTTAGCCTCTCCAAAATTTCAACTTTAAAAAGTTCAGGGTTCAGGTCAACTTCTCTTTCAATGATCTCTGGCTGACTGTTCTCAGTTTCTTCCGGGCAAGAAAACACATTCGGACGTACCGTAGCCATCTGAGGCCTGGTATTGGGGCAGACTATCTCGGCAATTAGATTGCCGCCAAATGCCGGTCTTGTCTGCAGAAGTAGTTTCTCTCCGTCTTCTTCTTTTATGGAAAGTCCGGTACAGTCCGCGGTCAACCCAAGACCCAACCGACCAGCCACCGAAGGAGCGAGGTCCCTGCCCAGGTGGGTCGCTCCATATAACACGACCCTTGGCTTGAATTCGCTGATCAACTGAGACATGGCAAAGGAAAAAGGTAAAGTCTTATACTGGTCAAACTCCTCCCCCTCGACCATGTACACTTTCTCTGCACCGTAGTTACCACATTTGGCCGCTGCGTCTTTTACATCGGAGCCTATGACTACGGCCGAGAGTTGATCGTTAAATTCCGAGGCCAGTTCTCTTCCTTTCCCCAGCAATTGCGGCCCGACTTCCTTTAAATTTCCATCGTTAGTTTCACCAAATACCCATACCCCGCTGTACTGGGAAGTATCGCCTTTTCGTGCCATTATCTTCGTTTCGATCGCGTTCGTGGGACAGGTTGAGATACAGAGCCCACAGGAAGTACAGGTATCCTCGTCTACCACTGCCTTTTCCTCGCTATCCAGGCTCAGAGCATCTACCGGACAGACCTCTACACACTCACCACAGCCTATACATTCTTCTCTATCTATCTTAATCATCGCAGACCCCCTCGTCTTTCAGCAGGGCAAATATCTTTTCCGCTCCCTCTTCAGCTGGTCCCTCGAACTTCTCGCCCGGTCCTTTAGAAGGTGGAGGATACGTACTTATCACCTGAGATTCGGAGCCTTCCAACCCATATTCCTCCTCCGTTCCTCCCAAATCATCGTGATTCCAGGTATCAAGAGGCTTATTTTTTGCCTTCATGATCTCCTTTACTCCGGGGATCTTGGGCTCAAAATCAGGAGGGGTCATGCAGGAAAGCACGACGGGCAACTCGCTCTTTAATTTTATAAACCCCTCGTCGGTCTCCTTTTTTGCCGTAAGATATCCTTCCTTAGGATTGATATCCAAGACGTCCTCCACATAAGTCATGGAAGATAGGTTCAGATGACTGGCCAGTTCCGGCCCCACTTGAGCTGTGTTTCCATCCGTCGCTTCCTGACCGGAGAAGTAGAGGTCCGCTCCTCCCATCTTTTCCACACCCTTGAACAAAGTGAAGGAGGTTGCCCAGGTATCGGCACCTCCAAATACTTTGTCCGAAAGGAGTATCCCTCTATCGGCCCCAATTGCCAGACATTTTTTTAAAGCGTCTTTTGCCTGTGGGGGGCCCATACTCATCGCGGTAATATTGACTTCGTCTTCCATCCCCTCTTTGAGCCTCAACGCCAGGTTAAGGGCGTATTCATCAAAAGGATTGAGGATAGAGGGAACTCCCTCTCTGATAATTGTCCCCGACTCTTCGTCCACCTTCACTTCATCTGTGTCGGGTACCTGTTTTATAAATACCAAAAAATCCATTAGGTAATCACCATCATTTATACGGAACGTATTCGGGACCTAGTGTTTCCCGGCCAATGACTATCTTCTGTATATTCGCACCGCCTTCTGCGCCTACACAATAGGACATAACACCCTTCCAGGCGGTCTCAAACACGTAGTCATCCGCGTAACCCGCCGCACCCAACCAGTGCATTGCCTTGTCGGCCGCTTCCTTTGCCAAGTGGGGTGCCTTCCACTTTATCATAGATATCCAGCGAGCGACATCGGTTGATGAGTAGGTTTTTGGTTCTCGTTTTCTCTCTCCCTTACCGGCTTCCTGGTACCTTTTCTCCTGCATCCGGGCCACCTGTTGATACATCAAACGAAGAGCTTTCATCCGCGTATAAAGGTCCGAAAATTCAAATTGGATGCCTTCGTATTTTGCCAGCGGGTTTCCAAAAGTCTCTCTTTCTTTTATGTAGTCCGCGGCCTCTTCGAGGACTCTCCTCGTTACACCTACGGAACTCGCCCCAATCAATATTCGAGCGTTGTCAAAACCCTCCATAGTGTAGTAAAAACCCTTGTCAACTTCTCCAAGCCTGAACCTGTCGGGAATTCTCACGTCTTCCATGATGAACCCACCGGTAGATATTGCCATTCTACCCGCATCTCTGTAGGGTTCCTGGAAGTTCATCCCGTCAGCGTCAACGGGAACACAAAAAGACGTCATGTTCTTATGTGGTGCATCTTCTGGCGCCGGTCCGGTTCTTACGTTGACCCAGAAAGCACCGCCCATTTTCTGAGCCTCTTCGGTTCCGCTAATGAACGTCTTTTCCCCATTTAAAATCCAGTCGTCCCCGTCTCTTTCTGCGGTACTTTCAAATCCGGCCACGTCGGACCCACCACCGGGCTCCGTAGTAGCTATGCCCACAAATTGGTCTCCATTAATTGCCGGTTTGACAAACTTCTCCTGAATGGTCTCATTTCCGTAACGATTTAACGTATATCCCCAACCCGTCTCAACCGCCATTAAACCGGCAGCAGTCGCTATACTGGGATCAATATAACCTATCTGATCGGCTATTATTGCTTGATCTTCCCAAGACAGTCCGCTCCCTCCGTGTTCCTCCGGAACCGGACCCATAATTACTCCCAGATTGGCCAAACTTTTAATTATATCCTCCGGATAGGGATGACCTTCCTGATTCATTTCAATTACTCTGGTTAAGGGTAATTCTCTTTCGCCCCAATCGAGAAGACTTTCCTTTAGAAGTTTCTGCTCTTCCGTCAATTCAAATTCATCGTCTCTTGCTAAATCAGTGTCTGCCATTTAAATCACTCCTTTCTCAAAATGGCTAATTTTTATAAATCGGTACCTACTTTTATCGACTCTTTAAGTGCATCTGAATGCTTACTTGTCTCTGCTGCCTTAACGAGCGCGTCCATCGGGAAAATACCTCTCTGTTTTAACCAATATGTCAGCGCACTCAAGGCAGCTCCTTTTTCTCCCGCTTTTTCTCTAAATGTTTTCTGGATTACTTCTGCCTCGTTTTCCGGTAAATCTAAACTTTTATCCGCTATAAACAACCCCTCTTTCATGGACTCTATCTCGGAAGAGCTATGTTCCAGGCCTTCAGAAGAGACCATGATAACGTTGTCCAGCGAGTTAATGCCGGTGAATTGAACCTCCTCAGGTGACATCAAAACCTCCGCAGCGGAGAACCCTGACCCAACTGTAACGGGGTATTCTCCTTTTTTACTCACTTCGAGCCCGGCCCTCATAGCGGCTTGCGATATTACTTGGGCAGCGGTTTGAACCCCCTCTCCAGCCGACCCCCCCACCAGTACCGATACAGGTTCAGTCAACTGGTGCGAAAACTCGGCGGGGATATCAGGTAGATCCGAAAACAGAGGTGTAGATCTACCAGTTTTCTCTGGAACGTACTCTGAAGCGTCCTCGTTTTCCCAGTGGTCTAGTGGTCTATCTTGCTCTTCGAGGATATCCTCAAGGCGGGTTTTTGGGTTTAGTTTATGGCCATAGCTCAGACAGTACTCAATCACTTCAACCAGGGAAAAGCCCGGTTTCGCGAAGGCTACTTTAAGTTCATCTGCCAGGTTTTCGTTAAACAAAACCCGGGACGCAAAGCTGGCTCCCGCCCCATTAACCAGTTTGGGGAGATTGTAGCTTCCTGTTAAAGACCCCTCCCGATCGGTGGTCGTAGAATACCCTTCCGGAGTCAACCCACTGGACTGACCACCAGTCATACCGTAGAGCATATTGTTGTGGACGACAACAGTCATGTTTACGTTAAGTCTGGCTGCTTCCATTAAATGCTGCAGCCCGATAGTAGATCCTCCATCTCCGATAAATACAATTATATGTTTCGATGGATCATCAAGCCCAAAACGAATCCCAGCAGCAAGAGCGGGGGACCTGCCATGCAAACCGTGTATGGTATGTGATGGAAAGTACTTATCGGCTAGCCCCACACACCCGATATCGGTGACTAGAATTACATCGTTTGGTCTCCATTCAAGGTTCTCGCAGGCGTCCGCAGTTCCTTCCATAATCTGGTGATGGCCACAACCGGGACAGTAAGGTAAGTCATTCTTTAGCTCAAATCCCACCTGACTTCACCTCCCTAACAATCTCCGACGGAGATATCATATGCCCGATGGCGTTAACAGCACTCACCCCGGGGCCTTCTATCTCTCCGTACAGTATCCTTCTGTACTGGCCCATCAAGTTTTCCTCGGCTATAACCACATTTGAGTAAGAGGTCAGAATTCTTTTGACCTCTTCCGCGACTGGTAGCAACGTTTTTACCAACAATAAAGAGGTTGGGTGGCCGTTCTCCCGCAAGGTCTCCAGGGCCTCTCGTGCAGCGTAGCTGGTAATTCCGTAGGAAACTATCAACGTCTCCGCATCCACATCTTCGTCTAGCTCATAGTAGCCAAATTCTTCGGCTCCAGCCTCGATCTTTTTGTTCAGTCTTGCGGTATTCTCCATGGATTCAGGATCAGCTTTGGAAAGTATCCCTTCTTTGTTATGAGTCGAAGCTGTCATCCGTACTTGATGTTCTCCATTACCAAGGGAGAGAAAATCAGGTACGAGACCATCTCCCGGGTCGTAAGGCAAGTAGTCCTCTCCCTGAAAGTATTCCAGTTTGGCCCTGTCCAGCTCGGGAAGATCATCGACTTCAAAACTTCTCTTTGTCTGAATCATTTCCTTGGAAGTGAGTAGAACCACCGGAGTCCTATAACCAGCGGCAACTTGGACTGACTTTCCAGCTAGTTCGTAGCAATCCTTTAGGTTAGACGGCGTAAATACCGGGACGTTGTATCCACCGGACGTTAATCGGTTAAACATGGAAACATCTCCCTGCGCTCCAGTTGTAGCTGAACCAGTGGATGGTCCCAACCTTTGAGCAATCATTATCACCACAGGGAGCTCCATCATAAACGCCATGTCGAAAGTCTCTACCATTAACGAAAAGCCAGCGTGAGAGGTTCCAGTCATTGGTAAACGACCTGCTGCAGCAACACCACTGGCCCACTGCAGAGCGGTAATCTCATCAGGTGCTTTTAGCACGTATGGCACCCGATCTACCGAGTTGAAGTAAATCCTGTTCGCAGGTGTAATAGGATACCCCGAATAGTATTCAACACCGGCTTTGACCGCTCCTTCTACCAGTAACAGCGATCCATCAAGAATCTTCTTTGGCATTCCGAATACTACCCCTCTATGTTGATTTTATCGTTTTTAGGAACTATTTTCTGTTTTAGATAATTCTGAAGGTCCTGAAAATGCCCGGTAACAACTGAATCTATCCGGGTTTTTGGACCCTCGGCTATAACTTCAAGTATGTCTTCGTGTGATGGAATGGACTTTTTCATATAGGTGGTATAATCAGTAACCAAATCTCGTAAAAGATGTTCTTCGGGGACTTTCAACAGGGCCTTCAAAGCATCCTTCAGATAGGAATTTTCAGCCAGTTCCGCTATCTTCATGTGAAAGCGGGCATTCGTCTCGATGTACCGAGAATAATTATTATCCATTGCTGCCGTATCCAATTCATTTAAAATGCCTTGAAGTTCGGCCAACGATTCGTCATCTATCCTCATCCAGGCAAGTTTAACCAGAGCTATTTCCACTTCCCTCCGAGCTTCCCAGACCTCGAGCAAATCCTCCCCGGCCTGAGCCATGGACAAGGCATTGCTGATATTTACTTCGTTCGGCAGATTTTTCACGTAAGTACCGGAACCGGCTTTTGTCTCTACTATTTCAACTATCTGGAGCGCGGACAGGGCTTCTCGAACTGAGTTCCTGCTTACCCCCATCTGATCGGCGATCTTTCTTTCTGAGGGAAGTCGATCACCAGCTTCGTATTCAAAGTTATTGATGGAATCGATGATCTGCTGGGCAACGTAAGAGCTTTTTCTTTTTGGTTCTTCAATTTCTTGAAAACTCATATCACAATCCCCGCCGTTAATTGGTCCTACCAATTACAAGATATAACATTTTCATCACCCTGTCAAGGGAACTTAGTTCCGGTCTTTCAAGAAGACAACCAGATCGATAGTCCAGTCAAGCTCTATAATTTTGCCAGAGCTCGCTCCATCTGGCTGAGACCCTGCTCGAGTTGCTGGTAGCCAGTGGAGTAGGCGATTCGGACGTGCCCCTGACCCGATTCGCCAAATTCAGCCCCGGGGACTAGAGCCACATTGGCTTCCTCCAGCAAATAATTTACCAGCTCGTGAGAATCCATTTCCGTCCCCCTAACCATGGGGAAAGCGTAAAACGCACCTCGAGGTTCCACAAATTCTACGCCAGCCATACTCTCTAAAGCATCCACCACTAGATCTTTCCGTCGCCCAAACTGCTCCACCATGGAGGCAACTTGCTCATCACACTTCCGAAGACCAGCCAAAGCACCTTTTTGCCCGAAAGAACATGGGCAGTTGCTGGTGTGCTGTCTCGTCTTGAGAAGAGGTTCAATCAACGCCCTTGTACCCGCCACGTAACCCAGTCTCCAGCCCGTCATAGAATAAGCTTTTGAAAAACCGTTGACTGTCAAAGTTCGGTCTTCCATTCCAGGTAAAGAAGCTGGGCTGATTTGATCAACTTCCCCATAGGTAATCTGTTCGTAAATTTCGTCGGAAAGTACCATTAGATCTTCATCTATTGCCAAATCGGCGATGCTCCCTAAAATGCCTGGATCCAGAGTTACCCCGGTAGGGTTGTGGGGATAGTTAAGGACAAGCATCTTGGTTCGTTCGTTAATCAGCTCTTCGATATCCTCCGGATTGGGCTGATAATTCGCCTCGCCGTACACGGGTAAAGGTACCGTATTAGCACCGGCGAAGTCCGCCCAATCGCGATAATACACGTACATTGGTTCAGGTATTATGACTTCGTCTCCCGGATCCAAGAAAGTTAAAAAGCTGGAAAAGATCCCTTCGCTAGCTCCGGCGGTGACCACTATCTCGTCGGGGGAGACCTGAATACCATTATCCTCTTCAAGTTTCCGGGCTAATTCCTCTCGTAGTTCTAGAATGCCGGCCGAGGAAGTATAATGGACGAAACCATTTTCGAGGGCATCCTTTGCAGCTTGTTTTATGGGGGCAGGGGTATCAAAGTCAGGACGGCCGATTTCCATATGCACGATATCCCTTCCCTCGCGCTCAAGCCGGTTAACTCTCTCAAAAACATCCCTGATCCCTGAAAAACTAACACCGTTTAACCTTTTAGCCGGGCTTACGTTAGTCATGTTTAATACCCACCTTGTGTAATTTAAAAAAGTGGATGCAACTTCGATTCCAAGTGCCGACCCTCAACCTCCGCTGGTCCAGGGCAAGATCACTACTTTCGCCTCCCCGCTTACAGGAGTATCCAAATCAGCCGACTCCCCATTCACCAAAACTATATATAATTCATCCTTAAGGGGTTCTCCGGGCAAAATTTCACGAATGGGCTTATTCTCATTTACTTCGATCTCCAGTTCGGTTTCGCCGACAGCTTCGGAGGCCGAACCCAGAATTTTAAAACTTACCATGGTTTAACCTGACATATTAGAGGTCGAAATTCTCCTCCAGCTCAGGTATAACGAAATCCAATCCTAGCTCTTTCAGTGTTTCCGAAGAGGGGACACCCTGATCGGTCCAGCCTCGTCGATCGTAGTAACGTTTCAGCATATCCATAAACCGCTCCCGATCAAGAGACGCACCGGCATGTTCTCCTTCGGTCAGCTCCTCGTCGAACCAGCGATCTGGAGGTACATCCATGGCGTTGCTCCAGTTTTTGCCGTACTCCCGAGCAAAAATCGACCGGACGAGGGCATAAATTCTATCCCCAAGCTGGTCAAAGTCGTCCCAGGTTTGCGAAATTCCGGTAGCAGCTTCAAACATCTTTTCGTACCAGTCCAGGTTAAAACCAACCTCTATCCAGGGAAGTCGACAGGTAGTGAAACTCTCAAAAGCTCCACCTCTCTTCCTTTGCTGATTCAATATTTCCTCTATCTTTCCGTCGCTGTAACTCGATCGGTCGTTTTCCAGCTCCCAGGCGATAACCCAGCTATCCTTATGATGACCACCTATAGGAGAAGTTCCAAATGCTAGAGCCATTCCCGGTAACGAATAACAGTTATAAGCGCTGATCTCCAAGTTCTTGATCTGCATGGCCCAGCCTTCCGACTCATTACCCCATTGCTTGGCCGTTCTCTTTGTTCCTTCAGCAAGTTGATCACCGATTCCTCGGCGAAGAGAAATGTCTTCCAGCAACTGTTTTGCACCTTCGTAGTCTCCAAACTCGATATCCTCCTCAATTAAGCCTTTCTGGGCGGCTTCCATGGCAAAAGCGACCGAGCTCCCTCCGGAAATTGTATCGAGGCCGTACTGGTCACAGAGCTTATTCAAAACTCCTACCTGTCGTAAATTGCCTATCCCCAGATTGGGACCGAGCATGGCCACGTTTTCGTAATCCAGTTCGATTTCCTCGTCTTCGGCGTCCATAATCATATTTCCACACTGCATGTTACAATTAGGGCACCCTTTCTTCCCCTCTTTCATGCTTTCCATCGCTTTCCCGTCTACCCGTTCGGCATCCTCAAATATTCCTTCACTAAAGTTCCTGACGGGGAGAGTCGAGTTAGTATTACATAGCTGGACGGCAAGCATAGTCCCCTGACGCATCCAGAAGTTGTAATCCTCGCTGTCTGAAATTTCCTGGTAGGCATCACCAGCCATGTCTCTGAGCCTTTGCTCGTCTTCCATATACGGGGTTTGAGTACCGTTAAAACTGACAGCCGCCAGTTTCTTGGAGCCCATTACGGCACCCATTCCGGTCCTCCCGCCGGCTCGACCTCGCTCCGACATTATCGTCGCATACTTAACTAAGTTCTCACCAGCTGGTCCAATCATGACGGCACCAATGTTTTTTCCTGCTTTCTCATAGAGCATATCCTCTTTCTGGTAGGTATCCTTGCCCCAGAGATCTGACGCGTCCTTGAAAACAACTTCGTCGTCATCCACGTGGACCCAGACAGGATCCTCGGATATACCTTCAAACAAGACGGCATCGTGACCTGTCTTTCTCAGCTGCACACTCGCTTGAGTACCAATATTGCCATCCCCATAGCCCATGGTATGCGGGCTTTTTGCGGCCATGACCATTTTCCCCGACGAGGGCACTGGTAGTCCGGTTAGCGGTCCCCCAGCCATCACCAACTTGTTCCCGGGGCCTAAAGGGTCGGTACCCTTTTCTACTTCATCCCAAATTAGTTTTGAGGACAGGCCTCTTCCCCCTACGTATTTTTCAATAACTGATTGGTCCAACTCCTCCACTTCGGAATTTCTAGCCGATAGGTCCACTCGTAAAAGTCGAAGTTTCATACGTACCTCCTTACGTTAAGAAGTTCAACTACCCTAGAACTAATCTTTCATGTTAATCCAGGACAAGTTCTATGATTCAGAACTTTCACCTTCGAGGAAATTTCACTCTTAGCACCAGTTGGCATGATCCCTGTGCCCGGCCCGGCCGGTAGTAGGTCCCGAATAAACCGCCCGAGCGCGGGACTCGGGCTACTTTGTTTGGCCTTTTTAACCTTACGCAGCCGTCTAAGGGTTTGATAGGAACCAATTATTGGTATGACCGAAATACCACTTAATGATAGTAACAAGACCCTATCGACTTGTCAAACCCCTCAGATTTCTTCATTTCTTGATCCAGCTCTTACTAACAACCGGTAACGAAAATCAGTGCTTCCTCAACCGCCGTCCCGAGTGGTTTATTTTCCCAAACCCTTCTAAAGCGTCCTTAAAATAACCCAGACAATTCGGCAAACCAAAGAATGCGAGATTTGACCAGGTATGGTACCAGGAGGAGGGTAAAATATCGAGAAAAACTTTATAGCATTTGGTCAAAATTCTGGTAGACTTTGTTCGAATAAGATACCGCAATATCACAAGCTTGACAACTTGCCGGTCCTACCATTAGACTAAATATTCAGAAATGATAATCGAACTACTCTTAATTAATTTAGGGGAGATTATGAGAAAAAGACACCTCCTTAGGCTTTTCTTTACGATACTACTCCTCCCAGTGACCAAGATCCTTACTGACAAAACCACCTTGACTCCTCGGCGTACTTGCATCTCCTTATTTTACTCGTTAACGAGAGAACCAATAATAATCCTATCCCCGGGAGGTGGTACACGCTAGTTTTTTGTTCGGCAAGAATAACTTTTTATTAATTGAATTCACGAGGAGTATTTTAAGGAGGTCGATCTCTCTAATGCATAGAAATCGGTATTTGACGTTTTTCCTGGTGTTCCTATTATCCTTCCTAATTGTT
>JAGXLP010000114.1 GCA_018334615.1 Candidatus Bipolaricaulota bacterium | reverse complement strand
ACCTATGGGTACGCTCATGTAGGCTTTCGGGTCTGGACTCTCAGGTGTAGCATATTCCACTTCCCTTACATCTTGGCCCCAGATGGTTTTTCCGTTTGTGTATGTCGCCCCCATTAGAGCTTCGTCTTTTTTGTAAGCTGGTAATTCCGAGGTTTCCAGCTGATCTGAGGCCACCGGGACTAATTGGTTATCCCGGGAGAGGTAGATCAAGCTCGCGTCAAACCCAAGCACTTCCCGGGCTACCTCCAGCATCGCATCGTAGAGTTTTTCCTCGGACTGGCAGTTCTGGAACCTGTCGACGGCGTCATGTAACTTGCGTAACTTCTGCTCGTTTTCTCGCAGTTTCTCCTCTGCCTTCTTGAGTTCGGTAATGTCCCGGACAATAGCCATTAGGAATTTTTCACCATCTATTTCAAATCTACTGAGAGTAACGTATGTAGGAAAAGTCTCCCCCCTTATAGTACTGTGAAGCCATTCAAAGGATTGAGGTTCTCCTTCTAAAGCCGCATTTATCTTCTCCAGAGCTTTCTCCTTAGACTGCCTTCCATCTGGTTGCTTCTCAGGAGAGAACTTGTATGGTGGTGCACCGACTATTTCATCTCGGGAGCATTCAAAAATCTCCTCAGTTTTTTCATTACAGTCAATAAACTTGTTCCCTTCCATGATGAATATGGCGTCCGTGGCGGCCTCAAAAATCGCACGATATTTTTCCCTGCTCCTCCGTTTCGACTGCTCCGCCCGCTTCCGCTCGCTAATATCCCTGACGCTGATCAGCATTCTTTCCTTTCCCTTGAGGGTTATTATCTTTCCTCGCAGCTCTACCGGCACTTCCATTCCGTCTTTGCGAAGGTTGGTCGTCTCCAGCGGCTCTCCGTTTTCCGTCGCTTCGTCTATTTGGCCGGGTAAAAAAGCGGGAGCACCTTCGGGAACCAGGTCATCTACCGCTAACTCAAGAAGCTCCTCCTTTTCGTAACCGAGCATCTTACAGGCTTCCCTGTTGGCATCCACGATGTTTCCTTTGAGGTCCTCCAGGAAGAGGGCTTCCGGTAGGTTTTCAATCAGTATGTCGAGTCTATCGGTGGAAAACTGCACCTATGGCCTCCTGTTAGTTAACTAAACTCTATTTCTCCTGCTTCGATCATCTCAACCAGTAGATCCACCACGTCCGGGTCGTACTTTTCCCCCTTGCCTTCTTTTATCTCCCTTAAAGTTTAATCTTTAGTTCTTACTTCCCGATGAGATATCCTCAACCATGAGATATCCTCAACCATTTGAGAGTCTCGGTTCTCCATAAATATCGGCCCCTCAATCGTTCTATTCAATTGATTGTTGCGGATTTGGCGGGTGATTGTCAAATTCCCCCAACGCCAACTGCATCCGATTTTCCTCCAACCAGTCTTTATCAAAATTTGCCGAGAAAACCCCGTAGATTGCTGCGGGGATGAATTGGAGGGTCCTGTTGGTCGTGTGCTTTTTCAAACCACGTCCCTTGGGGCGGGGTTCTTAGCTACAAGAACTTTGCTGGTATTTTCAATATTAGTGGCGTTTTGTTAAATTTTTACGATAGATGCTCAGGTTAGGTGGAGAACGAAGTACGGGATTTTAAAATCGTTTTCTCCCGATACAATCGCTGAAACATTGCATGTGCTATAGCAACTTCAACAATTTAATGTTACGGTTTATTGTAATATCGAATCTACTTACGTATAACAATATTGCCAACTACGATAATTGAAGAACAAAGGCTACACAGAATCAATAATAACTATCAATCAACAGAGAACTTGAGCTGTTTAGATCCCCGGCTTGCGGCCGGGGTTTTTTAGAAGATATGGGGAAAAAATTCATACTAGGGCCTTACTGCTAAGGACAGACGGGCAGTTTATACTTAATTTACGAGCCTATAAGAGCACGTCATTCCATCGGTCATTTCGTAAGTGGATATGCTTAGAAAGCAGTCCTAGTGGGGAACACGCTCTAGCTTAAGTTGGCATTAAAACCATGATTTTAGGAATTTCTTTCACTCTACTGGCAACCATATTGTGGTCCGGATCGTTCATTCTTCGTAAGCGCGGTCTGGAAGAGGTTGATTACAAAGTCTTCCTGGTCATTCGACTATCCATAGGTCTCCTATTAACAGGTGTTCTGCTTTGGTCTGTAGGGTCAGGGCTTGCTGGCCTGAACATCCACATGATGCTGCCTTTTATCATTACGGGAGTCATAGGCCAGTTGTTTGCTCTAATTGCAAACACCATGGCAATTCATGAGGTTGGGGCCTCCAGGACCCATACTTTAATCTCCGCTAGCCCTTTGGTGACAGCCGTCTTGGCTGCAGCTTTTCTGGGGGAACGCCTTACCATCTACCTTTTGTTAGGATTAGTAATGATAATACTCGGTGGAGGAATCCTGTCCTACCGAATATACAGCAATCCAACTTCTCAAAAAACAAAACGTCCTGTTTTTGGCTATATGCTAGCCCTTTACTCGACAGTTGCCATCGGAACCTTTACCGTACTGCAAAAGTATGGACTCGACTTGGGAGTTACCCCACTTCAGGGGCAATTTATAACGTTTGTAACCGCTGCAATTCTTTATGGGATCTACTTAATCATTGCCCGACCTGAATTAGATATAAAAAACAGCTACCGATCATTAAATTATCTATGGGCAAGTCTACTGATGACCGTAGCAGCTCTCTTGACCCTCCTGGCTCTAGCAAAGTTACCTGCTACCCTGGTTGCTGGATTAAAAAGGACAGCCCCCTTATTCACGGTAGCCTTATCTGCTGTCATGCTGAAGGGAATAGAAAAGGTAGATTGGAAAACCTTCGCCATTGCTGCCCTTATTGTAGCGGGTGCCATATTTGCAATCGCCGGCTGAGGACATTAGAACCAACCGATAAAATTTTTGTCATCCTGACTTAGATAGCTCTTAACATAGAACGATTTTACCGGCCCGTTCGAGTAATTTAGGCCTAGGTTAGTTGGTCATTTTCCATTGTCCGATCTGGATCTTTTAGTCCTCAAGAAAAGCACTTCCGTGGTGAGCCGTCCGGCGTAGGTGATGAACAAAGGTCCCCAGCCCCCCTTTTTAGAAAGACCTTCTTCACATCAATACCTGGGTGACTTATCCTTTTAGCAAGAGGTGGTAGATATTGCAGTATCGAGAATTTAGTGACGATATTGACTTCGATGTCTCCGCACTGGGATTCGGGGTAATGAGGTTACCGACGATCGACGACGAAGCCTTCTCTTCAAACATCAAGGAGCAAGAGGCAATCGACATGATCAGGTATGCAATTGACGAGGGAGTAAACTACGTGGATACTGCCTGGCCCTATCACGACGGGGAAAGCGAGAAACTACTGGGCAAGGCTCTTCAGGATGGGTACCGAAATGAGGTAAAACTGGCTACTAAGTTTTCCTGGCCCTGGATGGAGGATGCGCTAGACATGGAAATGGAAACGGCGGAGGACTACGATGCGTACCTAAACAAGCAACTTGAAAAGTTGAATACCGATCACATTGACTTTTATCTACTTCACGGGCTCAACAAGGACCGCTGGAAGTTCTATCGGGAAGGTGGGTTTTTCGAGTGGCTAGAAGGAGCCCAAGCAGATGGAAGGCTCAACCACCTCGGATTTTCCTTTCACGACGACTTGGATACCTTCAAAGAGATAGTCGACGGATATGACTGGGATTTCTGTCAGATTATGTACAACTACCTGGACCAGGACTTCCAGGCGGGAAGGGAAGGGTTACAGTACGCTGCCAGTCAGGGACTCGGTGTAGTTATAATGGAACCGCTTCGCGGGGGCCAGCTGGCAACCGAGCTACCCTCCGGGGTGCGGGATCTTTTTGACAGTGCGGAGATCGAAAGAGACCCGGTCGAGTGGGCGCTAAGCTGGTTGTGGAACCAGCCGGAAGTCTCGGTTGTCCTGAGCGGAATGTCCACGCTGGACCAGGTAAAGCAAAACGTCAATATAGCAGACCGGTCCGGGGTTGGAACACTCACCGAAGACGAACTACGGATGATCGAGCAAGCAAGAAAAAAATATAGGGACCTGCTCGCCGTTGGATGTACTGGCTGTAACTACTGTATGCCCTGCCCGAACGAAGTGAACATAACGCAGGTCTTCAAGCTTTACAACAAGGCAGAGATTTACGAGGAGTACGAAGAGTATAAAAAAGATTATTACGATCTGGATGAAGAGAAGCGGGCCAGCAGCTGCGTAGCCTGTGGTCAGTGTGAGGAAGTATGTCCACAGAACCTACCAATTATGGATCTGATGGAAGAGGTAGCTGAATACTTCGAAGAGT
>JAGXLP010000113.1 GCA_018334615.1 Candidatus Bipolaricaulota bacterium | reverse complement strand
GTTAACGATTTTTCTCTTTGTAACCGTCAGTTTATTTACCTCCCCACCGGAAAAGTCGGACGAGTTCGTCGATTTTGTGAACCGGAGGTTAAAGGAAGTTTCGGAAAGTTAAATGACGAGAATAAGTCAAGAACCCCGCCCCAAGGAACGGGGCTTGAAAAAACATATTGACAACAGGACGTTTAGCTTAACAACCGAAAATTGACCCAGCACTCAATTGAGATACGGATCTTGGTGAAATTATCGTAAGCTTAACCTGCTGGGTAGAGTAAACAAGAAAGCTTTTGATGATTTGCCCAAGTTAATCTCCTCAATTGAGTGCTGGACAAAAACCAGCCGATTCCTCCCTGCAGCAAGCTACAGGGCTCCAACACTTACTTGGCACTGAGTGTTCGTATGTGGGTTTTCTTGCGAAAGTAGAGTGGCCAGTAAGTGCTGGAGGGCTTCCTCGGCAAGTTTTGGTGACTCGAGGAGTGACACGTCGACTTTTAAACTCCCACCACCTGGTCGTGCTTTGTATAGAAAATTAATCCCTTAACTTTTCTATCCGGGTATTCCGATTCGACCGCCTGCTTATAGAGCTCCAGCTGTTTTTTGTACTCGGTTTCCAGAGACCTGTCCTCATCGGTCTTAAAATCAATTACTTCAACAGAGTTCTTTTTCACGTGTAACAGGTCAATCGAGCCGTGATAGACAAATTTTTTGTAATTTTTCTGTTTGGGTATTACGACGTCCTGTTCGGGAATTAGCTCTCCGGTTAGTGGGTTTATAAATTCGTAGACGTTTTGTTTGTCCTTAGTTCCCTTGCCTTCAAATGGTGGAGATATGTCCCCTCGAACAACGTCTTCCGCGAATCTGTGGATCATCGTGCCGAATTCAGGGCCCCTACCCCCCTTATCGCTCTCCTGGGATGTCGAGGTCACGTCAGTTACCGCCCGTTTGACCGGCCGGGAAGTTTTAGGTTTCTCAACCTGTAATTCGTCCTTGCTTTCGCCGGTTTCCTGGAGCGTTAATTTTCCTATGTCAGGGTCGACAACTTCGGGATTCAGATCGAGTTCCTCAAAAAACCGACCCTCTTTACCTATCTCTGCTGAGAGGAAGAGATACTTTTCGGCCCGGGTCATTGCTACGTATAGTAACCTCCTTTCCTCGTCGTAGTCGAGGCCCGAAATCTTTGAAGTAAGGTAAGCGGGGAGATTGTCGTAAAGAAATGCATCTTCCTCTGAGAAAACCTTTCTTTGCCGAAGACCAATCAGATCATCGTAAAATATTCTGTCCCACCCGGTGTTCGTGCTTGGGAACGATTGACTATTCATGTTTGCAATAAACACGACGGTGTATTCCAGCCCCTTAGCGGCGTGAATTGTCTGCACGGTAGCGGCATCTTTTCGGGAGCTATCCACGTCGTAGGTTTCTCCATCTTCAATATTCGTTTCGATAAATCTGACGATTCCTCCAGTGTTTGTATAAGAGACGTTAAACGTGTCTTGGAGAACCTGAATAATGGTATCCGTAAAGGTATTATCGTAGCCGTAGCGGAGAAAAACTATTCGGGAGATTTCACCGATGTCGTAAGCTTCGGACAACCTCTTCCTGAGCGCGAGCATCTCGGGTGGATAGTTTCGGTTTTCCAGCATGCACTTTATCTCGTCTATGTTGTAACCTGCTTCGTCCAGTATTACGCTCCAACCTCTGGTCGAGTCCTCGCGATCGAGTACCCGTAACCAGGCAAGGAGTATAATTGCGGGGTCGGTCTTAAAAACTTCCGCTCCTCCCTCGTAAGCTACGGGTATTCCAAGTTCCCGAGCTCGCTTGTCCAGTTCTCGGGCAAAAGATCTGGTCCTTGAGAATATAGCTATATTCTCGTAATCCAGGGGTTCTCCCTTGAATCTGTATTCTTCACCGTTTACTACCCTTACAAGTCTTTCCAAAATTGCGTCAATTTCGTCTTTCGAGACGAAAGAAACAATGTCAGATCCCGGTCTTTCGTGTGCGGCCTGCAGGGAAACTACGTCCCGGTCCAGATGAATTTTTTCCCTCCTGTTTCCTTTTACCGATAACGCTGTCTCGGAGAAGTCAAGGATTTCCTGCGAAGACCGGTAGTTCTGTTTTAATGCTACGTCCTCTATACTGGATAAGTTGTAGGGGGCTCTGGTTATATCATCGTTAATATCATGGTAGTATTCTTTGATCCTTTTTCTGAAATTGGTGATATTCTCGATGGATGCATACTGAAATCCAAAAATACTCTGTTTCCAGTCGCCGACTACGAGAATGTTTCCCGTTTTTGACAGAAGTAGCGCGATTTTAAATTGTATTTCATTTGTGTCCTGGAACTCGTCGATCATCGTGTATTCGAACTGTCTCGATTTCCGTAAGTCGTGCCTTTCCATCAATAGAGTAAAGGCAAACATGAGCTGAAACGCGAAGTTAAGATAGTTCCTGCCGAGCGCGTAGTTCACGTACTCAAAATAAAGATCATGAATAAAACGGAACAATTCTTCTCGATCTTCCTGAAACGCTTCCTTCATGACTTCGGGGTTTACTTGTTTGCCCTGTTTTATATCGTTTTTACCTACGACCCCTTCCGCCTCAAACGTTTTATTTTTCATTCCGGTTAGGCTGCGGAGCAATTGTGACTGCTTCTGTCCCCGTTTTCCCGATCGCGGTTGGTTAATCCTTTTCAGTTCCTGCTGATACCGATGATAGTTTCCGTGCAGTTGTTTACGCCCGTCTCTATACCATCCCTGCCGTTCCGGAAATATCCCTTTAACTGCCAGCGATTTTATTAAGTTTAGCAGCTGGGGTACGTCGTAAGTTAAGCTGTAGAACTCGTTATATTCCGAATGGGAATCCCTGAAGTGATCGTAAAAGGTTAAGAATTCCTGGTTCTCCTGTATTTTGTTGGAGATCGTCTGCGTATTTCCGGTTATATGTTCGTTTATTCCCAGAGTTTCCGGAGCATTGAAACCGTCCTCCATCAATAAACCCCGGCAGAACCCGTGAAAAGTCGAAATCGGAGCGTCGCGTAATTCGGACAGGTTATAATCACAGTAGTTGATTATTTCTTCCCGCATGTTTTCTGCCGCGTTTTCCGTAAACGTGGCGAGAAATATTTGGTCTGGTTCGATTCCCCGTTCCAGAAGTTTGGCATAACGTCGAGTTACGGTAAACGTTTTTCCAGTTCCCGCTCCCGCGTCTACCAGATATAGACCCTCTATCTCTTCGATTAACTTTTTTTGATTACCCCTGGGCCGTTTATTCATTGTCCATCACCAGCCAGAATTAAATCCCTGTACGTTACTTCGTCCAGGTCGTTATCATAGACCGGGAACCTGCATCCTATCCACTCGTTAAGGTCCTCCAGGACCGAGGCCAAAAATTCTTCAAACCTGTCCACATCTTCTTTGAAAAAATTCTTGGTTCTTAATCTATAAAACGACGTCTTTAATATCGATCCCGTTGCTGATTCAAGTTGATTCTCCGTTAGATCCTTTCCCCGCCCTATATCCAGGTATTTTCTACACAAGCTCTGAAATTCGTCCTGGTAAGATATTGCTCCCTCTCTTGAATAAAAATCCTCGTGGGAAAAATCAAGTCTGGACATGATTTTTTTGAAACTTTCTCTTCCCAGTGCCTCTAGTAATTTCTTCCGGGTATTTGAGTTGTTGGCGTGCTCGAAAGCCTCATCCCGCCCGAGATAATCCGAAAACTTCCAGGGGTAATAGTTGATCGTCGTCAGGCAATCTTCCAGTTTGACTTCGCCACGAAGTACGTTCCCTTTTTCCGCCAGAAAGTGAAAAAAAGTGAATTTGAGCTTCTCATCCGGAAAGAATCTTCTATGGTGAGCCAGGTAAAGCAGTGCTTGAAAATCTGGCTTTTCACTGTAAAGATCAATATTTGAGTTTTTTACAATATGCCCGGCTGTATTTTTTCTACCGGCCTTGTAGTCAGTTATCTCGTTCTCAACGATAAGGTCTACCCTGCCGCGAGCACCAAGTTGTTCGTCGAGAAAAAACATCTCTGTGAATTTCCTGTCTATTTTTTTTCCAAATTTCTTTGCAAAAAAATTCTCGTCGTCGCTGGGACTGTAGCCACCGGTGCGGGTCAGCGAATTTCTATCAATTTCATTGGCTTGAAAATACCGCTTTAGCGTTTTTGATCCAAGAAGAAACTCCGTGCGCAATCCTGGCAAATCGGACCGATCTGCTATTGGTTTCATCCGTTCTACCATAAGGTCTACAAATTTCGCCAGACCATTCTCCTCCACACATTCGGGGTAAATCGCTAAAAACTCGGCAAATTCGTGGAATATGTTTCCTTT
>JAGXLP010000112.1 GCA_018334615.1 Candidatus Bipolaricaulota bacterium | reverse complement strand
AGTTCAGTTTGAATTGGGACGGGAAATCCAATATGGTAAGCTAATCCATCAAAAAAACAAGCAGGTGAAAAGATGCAGCAAGACGAAAAGAAGTTCTGGATAGGTATAAACATGAATCGAGCAATAACTCCCCAGAGGTTTCATCTGCTCCTAAACTATTTTCCCTCCGTGGAGGCAATTTGGAAGGCAACCTCGGATAAACTCAAGTCGATAAAAGGGTTTAAGGACGCAGCTGACAAATTCTGCCGGTATCGGGACGAAGAAGATCTGAAGGATGAGCTCCAAAAGTGTCGAAAGCTCGATTTGAGAGTTTTCACACTCGATGATTCCCAGTATCCCGATTCCTTAAGAGCAATAGACAAACCCCCTCCGGTTCTCTATATCAAAGGGAATTACGTCAAACGGGATCAGCTGGGAATAGCCATGGTCGGAACCCGAAAAAATACCAACTACGGGAAAAGGATAGCCAAAAAGCTTGCGGCACAGCTCGCAAATAAAGGTTTCACAGTGGTAAGCGGTATGGCAAGGGGTATAGATACCTTCAGCCATCAATCCGCCATTAAATCCGGCGGGCGGACTGTGGCGGTAATGGGAACCGGTTTCGGACATACCTATCCCAAAAGTAATGCCGGCCTTATGAACAAGATAGCCGATAACGGGGCAGTCATCACCGAATTTCCCTTTACCCAGAGGCCGACCAAATGGACATTTCCCCAGAGAAACAGAATAATAAGCGGATTAACCCGGGGAACCATGGTCGTGGAGGCTCCTAGCTCGAGCGGTGCACTGATCACTGCACATGACGCTCTTTCCCAGGGAAGAGAAGTATTTGCGGTTCCCGGAGACATTAGAAAAACAACCATGAAGGGAACTCATGGGCTAATCAAGGACGGAGCAAAGCTGGTTGAAGATATCTCAGACGTAGTTGAAGAGTTCAGAGATATTCAGCCGGAGTTGCCGTTTGATCAAAATGAAGACCAAAATGACGGCGAGGAAGGCAAACGGGAGCTAGACGATCCGAAGAAGGAAGTATTTTTTCATCTCGATTTCGAACCGATTCATTTTAACGATATAGTCGCCCAAACCGACTTTTCCCCGGCCAGGTTATCCCATATAATGTTTCAGCTGGAGATGGATGATCTGGTGGAACGATTGGAAGGAAATAGATGGGTCAAAACCGAGTGAGTCAACCCGCCTATTAAACGGGGATTCTACGTTTTCAATATATTAGGAGGTTGCAGGCCAATGGAAAGAAGCCTTGTATTGTTGAAGCCGGACGCTATTCAGCGTGGATTGATTGGTGAGCTAATAGGTCGCCTGGAGGACAAAAGCCTGAAGATATCGGCGATGAAGCTGATGAATGTAAGTGAAGACCTTGCCAGGCGGCACTACGAAGAGCACCTGGAGAAGGATTTCTTTTCTGATTTATTTGAGTTTATTACTTCGAGTCCGATAGTCGCCATGATGGTGGAAGGCGAACAGGCAATTGAGGTCACCAGACGGTTAATGGGAGCCACCAATCCATTTGAAGCGGAACCGGGTACAATCCGCGGGGATTACGGACTGGATCTCACGAAGAACCTAATTCACGGTTCCGACTCCGCCGAATCCGCGAAGAGGGAGATAGATCTCTTCTTTGACGAGGAAGAGATTCTGAGTTACGAGCTAACCGAAAAGAAATGGTGTTAAGCTGGAGTTTTGGACATTTTGAAAATTCTGAGGGCGGTCGAAGTAGATAACCGCTGAACCAGGACATTAATTAACATATGGGTGATTATATGGGCAAGGAAGAAGTTCTTGACAGCACTTTAGACAGGATTAAGAGCGAGCACGGCGAGGGTTCAATCATGTGGATGGGGGATGAGGAAGCACTGGAGGTAGAAACTACTTCCAGCGGATCTCTTGCCCTTGATATAGCGCTCGGGGCCGGAGGCGTGCCTCGAGGACGCATCGTGGAGATATTTGGAAAAGAATCAAGCGGAAAAACCACTCTGGCTCTTCACCTGCTGGCAGAAGTACACAACGCAGGCGGGTCAGCGGCTTTTGTCGATGCCGAGCACGCTCTGGATCCAAAGTATTCAAAATCTATCGGGGTTGATCTGGATAGACTTCTACTCAGTCAACCCAATTCGGGAGAGGAGGCCCTGGAAATTACCGAGAAGCTGATCCGAAGCGGGGCCCTGGACATGGTCGTAATCGATTCCGTGGCTGCCCTCGTTCCTCAGGCCGAGCTAGAGGGCGAAATGGGGGACTCCCAGGTGGGACTGCAGGCAAGATTGATGTCCAAGGCGATGAGAAAGCTTTCCGGTGCCATCTCTCAGTCAAAGACCACGATGGTCTTTACAAATCAAATTAGGTCGAAGATCAACAATTCTCCCTGGGGACCGTCGACTACGACTTCCGGCGGGCGGGCACTCAAGTTCTACAGCTCGCTCAGGCTAAATATCTACATTACCAAAACCCTCGAAAAAGACGACGAGAAGATCGGAAATTCAATCACCGTGCGAGTCGTGAAAAACAAGGTGGCTCCTCCCTTCAAGGAAGCAAACTTCGATATAATTTACGGCGAAGGCATTTGCAGGGAGAGGGAATTGCTGGATCTGGGTGAGAAATACGACATCGTGACTCGCAACGGTTCCTGGTATTCGTACGGAGATACCCGACTTGGACAGGGAGTCGACAACAGCCAGGAGTTTCTCGAGGAAAACACGGAAATTGCGGAAGAAATTGAAACTAAAATCAGACAAGAGGCCGGGCTGGATGAACAAGTAGAAGACGAGGAAGAGGAGGAATCGACAGAGGAATCAGGTGAATAACTCTCAAACCGGCGAAGGAAAAGCTAATTACGAAGAAGAACTGGAAAAAGCCAAATCCTATCTGGGTCGTCTGTTAAAATACAGGCCAAGGACGGAAGAGGAAGTAAGGGAACGATTAACCCAGAAAGACTATTCTTTTGACGTCATCGACGAGACCCTGAACTGGGCAAAGCAAAACGGTCTCGTCGACGACAGATTATTCGCCGAGTACTACGTTGAAGATCGCCTCCAGAACAAACCAATGGGTCGGTCAGGAATGTATAAGGAACTGCTCGACCACGGCGTGGAGAAGGGGCTGGCAAACGAAGTACTTGACGAGAAGATCTCCTCTCCGGACGAGGAAGAACGATGTAAAAAGCTGGCTCAAAAACGCCTGTCCAGGTACAAAAACGACGAGGTAAAGGCGAAATTTCGGAAGACTCTAGGGTTTCTGGAACGGAGGGGTTTTCCCAAAGGGTTAGCGAGCAGCGTGTTAAAAAAGATGTTGTTTAACGATGACTGATACGACAAGAGCTGGAATCGGCCTGGATTTTCATCGGCTGACGGAAGGAGAAAGCCTCGTCCTTGGCGGGGTTGAATTCGACCATCATAAAGGTACGGTGGCCCATTCCGACGGGGACGTCCTAGTCCACGCAATATGCGACGCGATCCTAGGGGCCGCTTCCCTGGGTGATATCGGGGTTCAATTTCCCGACGACGACCCTGCTTACAAAGACATTTCCAGCATGAAGTTGCTGAAAAAGGTCCTGGAAAAGGTGGACGTAAAAGGTTTTAACCTGTTAAACGTGGATTCTACGCTAATAATCCAGGAGCCGAAACTGGGGTCGAGCAGAGCTCAAATGACGGAAAACCTGGAGGACCTCCTGGGTATCCCGGTTAACGTCAAGGCCACCAGTACCGAGCGGTTGGGCTTCATCGGCAGGGGAGACGGGGTAGGTGCTCAGGCAATAGCGGTTCTAGAGAAAGAGGAAAGCAGCGAGTAAAAACACCGAGGGATATCTTCCTCGGTTTCGTCAAACTTTCGACAAAAGCACCCCTAAAGCCTCTAGATTTGTGAATATAATTGATGGAGCTTTTCCAGAAAAATACGAAACCTTATGGAGGGAATTAATTAATGCAAATCAAAGTAAAACAGCTAGAAGGTTCAACTTTTGCAGGTCGGGGCGACTCAAACCACTGGACAATCACGGACGCAGGCAGGGACGTCGGCGGAGCGGACGGAGCTACTCGGCCGATGGAATTGTTATTGATTGGCCTGGGCGGCTGTACCGGAATCGATATGAACACTTTGCTAAATAAAATGCAGGTCGACTACGATAACATTGAGATGGGAATTTCCGCGGATCGAGCCGAGGATCCCCCGAGGGTATTTACTGAAATTCGGCTGACTTACAGGATATTCGGATCCGACATCCCGGAAGACAAAATTGCCAAAGCGGTTGATTTAACCCAGGAAAAGTACTGTTCGGTCACGCATTGTTTGAAGAACCCGGCGGAAATTTCCTACGAGTACGAGATTATCGA
>JAGXLP010000111.1 GCA_018334615.1 Candidatus Bipolaricaulota bacterium | reverse complement strand
TCGTTTCTGATTAATGCTTCTACCAGGGTACTCCCTATCGTTCCCACGCCGATAATTCCGATCTTTTTACCCTGAACAGAAATATTTTTAGTTTCCACAGTAAAATCACCGTATAAATGAGAAATGTCAAGTACCCCGCCCCAAGCTACGGGGCTTGAAAAAACACATTAACAACAGGACCTTTAACTAAACAACCGGAAATTGACCCAGCACTCACTTGAGGAGAGGTACTTGGTTAAAAAAGTCCTACTAATTTCAGGTCAACTTAGCCCAAGTAGGCTAAGCTAACGATAACTTGACCAAGCATCATATCTCAAGTGAGTGCTGGACCAAAAACCAGCCGATTCATCCCCGCAGCAAGCTACGGGGCTTTCTCGGCAAGTTTTGGTAAAGAGAATAAAACTGAAGGTTATCATAACTAATCTAGGTCAGGGTTACAAGGGGAAGGGCAATATTAGAGGGCTTCAGGAGCTGAATAGATCCTTGCCTTCCTGAATGAAGTCGACGTCATCCGGTAGGTCAGGCGAATTGCCTTGATCGTTGAGCAGGGAGGAAAAGGTTTTGGCGTTTTTGGCCGATTTTCCCCCGTAGTGGTTGTTAAATAGAATGACAATATTTTCGGTCATTTTTTCCAGCTCTTTGGTTTTCTCGATCCATTCCTCCAGTTCTTCCTCGTCGTAATAATAGTCGTACCTCATATGCGGGTCGGGGGGATTCCACCAGTGTTCTTTTTTTCGACCATGAAACCGAATATAACCCAGATCGGTAGTTGCCCTTACGACGGGAGGTACGAGTCGGGGAAGCCTGGGCATGTCGACGCATACGTATCCGAGTTCATTTGCTTCGAGGAAGTCAAAAGTCTTCTCGTTAATCCAGTATTCGTTGCGAAATTCCACGTTGATGGGGATCTCGGGCATTTCGTTTCTCAGGGTCTTCAAATGTTGAAAATTTTCCTCGTTTGGTTTGAATGAGTAAGGAAATTGAGCGAGAGTGGTCGTCAGCTGATCCCTTGCGACCAGCGGCTCTATCCCTTCTCTAAATCTGTCGATCGACGCGGCCGCCTTTTCACGCTGATGGGTAAGTTCTTTGGAAAACTTGACGACGAATTGAAAGTCGTCCGGAACCTTTTTTAGTATGCTTTCAAACATCCCCGGAGTGGGAAGGCGGTAGTAAGTCGAGTTAATCTCTGTTATGTCAAAGTGCTTCCGATAGTGCCTTAAAAAGTTTTTCTTTTCCAGGCCTTCCGGATAAACTACACCTTTCCAATCGTCGTACGAATACCCGCTGGTTCCTATGGTGATCATTGCCCTACCTCCCGAGGTAATTATAACAACCCCCCAGGTAGTTTCATCAAGCGACCATTTGTTTTAAAAGACCCGGGGCTCAAAAAAGCTCGCCCCAATTTTCTGCTCTGTTGATTGAATATCGCGGGTTGGGGTTTGATTATTGTTTGGGTTCTAAGGGGCTAAATGTCCTTAAGTATGGTTTTCTCGTGCTCATTTATCTACAATTATTGAACTAGACTGTAGTTGGTGATACTAAGAGAAGATGAATAACCAAAGCTTTTTTGGTCCAGACAGGAACGAGACCAGAGAATTAGACATCACGGTAGAAAACGTGGTTTATCAAAACGAGGACAACGATTTCAGGGTGATTCGAGGTACTACTTCCGACGGAGAGGATAACCAAATAACTGCAGTGGGAAAGATGCCTCAGGTCTACGAAGGCCAGGATTTAGCACTTAAGGGAAAATGGAAGCGGCACAGGGAGTATGGAAAACAATTTCAGGTAGAGAAGTGCCAGGTTGGCCAACCGTCCACGAAGAAAGGGGTAAAGAAATACCTTGCTTCCGAGTTGATAAAGGGGATAGGGGAGAAGTACGCGGAAAGGATTGTAGATAAATATGGAGAAGAAACTCTTGACGTCATGGATCGTAACCCGGAATCCCTCTTGCAAATCGACGGGATAGGTGAGAAGAAACTGGAAAAAATCAAGGATAGCTGGAAGGAGCAGCGCCAGATTAAGGACGTGATGGTTGCTCTCAAGAGTCACGACATAAGTACTGCTTACGGGCTAAAGATATACAAGAAATACGGGGCTCAGGCCTCGACCGTTGTAGAGGAGGATCCCTATCGGTTGACTTCGGATATTGACGGAATCGGTTTTAAAATTGCCGATAGAATTGCCCACAAGGTGGGAATAAAGGCTGAGGATCCTCAACGAATCAAGGCCGGCCTGCGATACACGCTGAGTCAGGCGACGAATAACGGCCACGTTTACTTGCCCCGGAATAAGTTGTTGAAAAAAACAAGAGAATTGATTGAAATTTCTCCCGATCTAGTGAAAGAGCAGTTAGACGGCATGGTCTCCAACGGCTCCCTGGTCAAGGAAAAAAGCGACCGGAACGAGGGAGGTAGAATATACCTCCCCTCTCTATACATTACGGAAAAGGAAGTAGCCGATAGGCTGGTATCTCTCAAATCCACCGGTATGGAGGCCGGATTTTCCGACGTGGACCGGATAGAGGGGCTGATAGACGGGTATCAAATAAGTAGTGGAATTGATTATAACGAGGAACAGAGAGAGGCAATCCGGAATGTACTGGAAAACAAGGTAACCGTGATTACAGGTGGTCCGGGCACCGGCAAGACCACGATTATCGAGGGAATTATCGAGCTTATGGAAGAACTTGGATGGGAAGTGTCTCTATCTGCTCCCACGGGAAGGGCTGCAAAAAGACTGGAGGAAACGACTGGACACGAGGCACAGACTCTTCATAGAACTCTCGGGTTTAAACCGCCGAACCAGTTTGAATACGACGGTGAAAATAAATTGCCGGTTGATGGTATCGTGGTTGACGAACTCAGTATGGTAGATATGTGGTTATTAAATCATCTGGTGGAGGCTATTTCTGAAGGTGCCCACCTGGTATTGGTCGGCGATGCCGATCAATTACCCTCTATAGGGCCGGGTGACGTTATGAAAGACCTTATTGACTCTGAAGCGCTGGTCGTACAAAGATTGGATCGAATCTATCGTCAATCTAGCCGTAGTGATATAGTGACCAATGCTCATAGAATCAATAACGGAGAATATCCGGTTATACAGGACGGCGAGACGGATTTCTTTTTTCACGAGGAGGACAATCCTGGCCAGGCTGCAGAAGAGATATTGCGATTGGTTTCGGAACAAATCCCTAATAATTGGGATATAGATCCCATGAGCGATTTGCAGGTTCTTTCCCCGATGTATAAAGGGAGATGCGGCGTGGATCGGTTGAATAGAGATCTCCAGGAAGTTCTCAACCCCGGGGAGGAAATCTTTGGAGGGGAAAGTGATTTCCGGGTTGGGGATAAAGTAATGCAGACGAAAAACGACTATGACAAAGGAGTATTCAACGGTGATATTGGCAGAATAGTTAGCGCCGACAGGGCGTCGGGAGACCTGGAAGTCCGCTATCCCGACTACGGAATTGTGAACTACGAAAGGGCCGATATGGATTCTCTGGAACTCGCGTACGCTATCACCATCCATAAGAGCCAGGGTGGCGAATACGAGGCGGTTGTTCTTCCGATATTGAATCAGCATTACGTGATGCTGAAGAGAAATCTTCTGTATACTGCAATAACTAGATCCCGAAAGCTCGTGTTCATTGTCGGAAGTAAGAGAGCTATGGGCATGGCGATCAACAACGATCGAGAATCCCGTCGCTATACAACCCTTTCCCGGAGACTCAGGGAGAAAGTGGATGAGCGGGAGAATATTTAGGTTTAAGAAGTCAAGAATCCCGCCCCAAGAGACGGGGCTTGGAAAAAACACATGAACAACAGGACTTTAAGGTTAACAACCGGGAATTGACCCAGCACTCAATTGAGGGGACTAACCTGGGCAAATCAAACCGGCGCTTTACTTGTTGATTTTGCCAAGCAGGTTAGTCTCACGATATCTTCACCAGGGTCCGTATCTCAATTGAGTGCTGGACAAAAACCAGCCGATTCCTCCCCAGGGGGTGCCCTGGGGCTTCCTCGGCTTATTTTGGAGAGGTTCAGATGTGTAAAGATGCTTCAACCCCGGACGACCGGGAAGTAAAGGTCGCGAATCTTTTAAAAAATAAAGACCTTTCTATTTCAGTTGCCGAATCGTGTACCGGGGGGTTGGTTTCCCACAAAATTACCAACGTTCCCGGCTCCTCCGAGTACTTTAACCGGGCGGTCGTAGCTTATTCAAACCAGGCTAAAAGAGAACTCCTCGCCGTCAAAGCTGAATCTCTCCAGTCACATGGAGCGGTCAGTGAAGTAGTTGCATCCGAAATGGCCAAAGGGATAAGAGTTAGTTCTGGGACTGATATCGGTCTGTCTACCACCGGTATTGC
>JAGXLP010000013.1 GCA_018334615.1 Candidatus Bipolaricaulota bacterium | reverse complement strand
GGGGGCGACAAGGTTGGTCAATAACAAGTCTTCTGCCTTCATTTAAAAGTAGATAGCTTTACACTTGCGGAACTCCAACTATTCAGTCAATTGTAATTTCTGAGAATAGATATTTACTCAATTCTTTCACTACCGCCGTACCGGCCTACTCTCGTACTTTATATTGAAAACATCTACTACCGTTCTCAGGCAATTGTTCGATAAAACCGCAGGTGAATTCCCCGGCGTGGAATTCACTGCTTCCGATCTCGGCCTCGCTCTCCAGCACTTAGATTCCCATGATTTAACTTAATGATGTCAAGAAAACCTTCAAGTTAAATCTTAGCGGTAAATCAAAAGCTATTTTGACCTCAATAGCAATCTAAGTGCTGGAACCATGCCCGCTCGGCCTCCGATAGGATTTTCCTGAACAATTACCAGAAAACGGTATGTAGCCCAGCGGGATCTTATGTCATCGAACACAAATCTCTTTTATATTTATCCCATAAAGGGCTTTGAGCCGGGAAAATTCCAGCGACGCGGCGCATATGTCTGACCGAACCGGCCCGCAGTCAATTTGGTACTATCGTTGTATTTGTTCTTGGTCCAAATGAGCAGGGCGAATTGACTGCTGGGCTGGTGAGGGATATCTCCATAACCAACTAACAATTTACTTTTTAGATTGACTGTCTGTATTGAGTATAATTTTCACCCCCAGGAACGTTTGAGCACGCGAGTCGGAAATTTCCCGGCTCGGAAAGCCCGAAGGTTGGATGATCGGATTAAGTTACGGTATTTATCCAACACTCCTGGTTTATCATTTGGACAATATTCTGGCAGTCAGATAGGTGGAAAAGATGAGATTTGAACCGGACAATCAGGGACGGTGGTGGTGAAGGGATTGAGGTTTATAAACTTCTACTTGCGATTCCGGTCAAGTTAATCCAATAATTATATAGCTATGAGTCATAAAAACTTATCTGACCTCGAAGCAATTTCTCCGATAGACGGTCGGTACCGCAATCGAGTCGAGGACCTTGTACCTTATTTCTCCCAACTCGCTTTGGACAGGGAGCGCGTAAAGGTTGAAATTGAGTACTTATTAAAGTTGGGGGGAGTCGAAGACGTCCCTATAGACCCCCCACCGGACGACCTGCGAGATATATATCGGGAATTTGGCGCGGAAGATGCCGGCATAGTTAAGCAAATAGAACGGGAAGGTTATCGCGATATTCCCCCGACCAATCACGACGTTAAAGCGATCGAATATTTTGTTAGAGAGAAATTAAAGGATCGTAATCTTGCCGAGTTAATTCCCTACGTCCACTATGCTCTGACCTCCGAGGACGTAAATAACCTTGCCTCGATGAGTCTGGCCAAAAAAGGGGCCGAAAAACTATTAAGTTTCCTCGAGGGGATAGTTGAATTGCTGGCCGATCGCGCCGAGGAGAACGCTGATCTACCCATGCTTGCCCGCACCCATGGGCAGCCTGCAACCCCAACCACTGTGGGAAAGGAATTATCAGTCTTTCTCTCCCGGCTGGTAAGCGAGTTAAAGAAACTAGGGGAAACTAAACAGGAAATTACGGGAAAATTGGCGGGGGCCACCGGAAATTTTAACGCCCATTGCGATAGCTTTCCAAAAACCAACTGGATCAAGTTCTCGGAAGAGTTCATCAGAGAATACGGTCTCAAACCGATAACGACGGTAACTCAGATAGAGCCCAGGGATAACCTTGCAGGCCTATTTCACAACCTTCAAAGGATAAACAATATCTTAATTGATCTCGCCCGAGACTGTTGGACTTATATCTCTTTCAATTATTTTGGGCAGAAAACCGAATCCGGGGAAGTCGGTTCCTCCACAATGCCACAAAAGGTCAATCCAATAGACTTCGAAAACGGTGAGGGAAACCTCAGTAAATCAAATGCGGATCTCTCTTTCCTGGCGGATTATCTAACCACTTCCCGGATGCAGCGGGACCTGTCTGACTCAACGGTGAGGAGAAATATCGGCGTCTCGTTCGCTCACGCGCTTATCGGATATAAAAGTATAAAATCGGGATTAAATAAGGTGGAACCGAATGAAGAAGCAATACAGTCGGATCTAAACAAACATCCCGAAGTATTGGCAGAAGCATGGCAGACTGCGCTGAGAAAATTTGGTCATTCCGACGCCTACGAGATAGTAAAGGAAAAAACCAGAGGTAAGAAGTTAAGTCCAAAAAAAGTAAAGGAAATAATCAACGACTTACCCCTTCCTCCTAACGAAAAAGCACGTCTCAGAAAACTGAAGCCCGAGACTTATCTGGGTAAAGCCAGGGAAATAACGGAAACCGCGGTGGAAAAAGCGAAGCAATGGCTTGACGAGCGATAATAATTGGCGAAGTACTCGAATAAATTTTTTCTCAGACCTCTAACGATAACTATCCAGAGCTTTAAGCCTCTTGCTAAGTTCAGGATGAGTGGTAAACAGCTCAAATAACCTTTGTCCCAGGCCGGGCTCCTGTTTCTTGTATTTATTTACCATTTCCCTGTCCGACAGTTGCCCGCTATAGCTGGCAGTATCAGGGTCGGCAATAAATAGTGCTTTCATCCCGGAACCGAGAGGGTTTAGTCCCATATTTCCGGAACTGGATGCCCCAGCACCTGCTCGACGGGTTTTGGTTTGTCTTTCTTTAAGCTGAGCCATCCTATTTTCTATCTTTGCCAGACCCTCCTGGAGTTTTCTTGAGCCCTCGTAGATGGACTCAGCGCTAAATTGATCGGCATAATACTCCCTCAGGCGAGAAAACCAAAGTATGGCCAGGTTTAGAAGAAAGTAAAAGAACATGGCGCCAAGAGCGACCACAATTAATGCCCCACCATTTCTTCTTCTACCGCCAAGAAATGAAGACCAGAGTAGAGTTCTGCCCAGCATCATAAATATTGCAGGAAGAATCGACAGAAGCATCATGACTTCGGCGTCATTATGTACTACGTGACCGAGCTCGTGCCCCAGTACAGCTTCTATTTCCTCATCCTCAAGCGTTTCCAGTAGACCCCTGGTCACTGCCACCTTCTTTCCCGTGGAGAAATTACCGTAAGCAAAAGCGTTCGGCATATCTAAATCGGAGATCATAACTTTGGGTTTATCTATTCCTGCCCTGCGAGATAACTCCCCAACCCTCCGGTGAAGATTCGGGTATTCGTCCTCGGGTGCCTCCCGAACCTTCATCGAATACTCCACTATCCTGGGGCCAAAGTACCACTGTATGAAGAAGAAAGGGATGACAAATATAAGAGTCCAGACGAAGTGCAACCCAAGAACGCCGTTAAGCAATATGGCCGCGCCCAGCGTGGTAATCCCAACTATTAACGCGACACTACCGAGCATCCCAGCCTTCAGCCTAAAGTTACTCATTTTCTCCTCCCTATAAGGTACTTTATATGATTCCGACAAATTATATTCTAGTAAAATGAGGAGTACAACCGCGGGTTGAAGATGTATTCGTTACGGAGCATAGGGGAGAAGGGAAGATCGGCTACCGTAACCTTTTCTTTATCAACGACGGTTTCTCCAGTGGGGATTCCGAGAACATGAAGGCATCCTTCACGACGTGTTTAGCTTCTTCCAGTTGTCTTCGATCGTTGTAATGAAGCCAGGCGATAGGCTCACCATTTTGAACCTCTTCTCCAAGTTTTTTGTTCAATTCGATGCCCACGGCAGGGTCGATTTCTTCACCCTTTTTGCTTCGACCAGCTCCAAGAATATTTGCGGCCTTACCGATTTCCAGGGCATCCAATTCCGTGACGTAATCGCTGGAAGGAGCACCGATTTCTACTTTCCCTTCACTCCGGGGTAACAGGTTTGTATCATCAATTATTTCAGGGTTTCCGCCCTGGTTTTCAACCATGGTTCTAAACTTTCCTAAGGCTTCACCGGAGGATAACTTCTCTTCGGCAATTTCCAGTCCTTCCTCCAGCGAAGCCGCCTTCGGGGATTGAAGTAATAGCTCCGCAGTGAGGTTTATAGTAACTTTCCTCAGATCACCCTTGGCTTCACCCTTCAGGACCTTTATTGCCTGTTCTACCTCCAGGGCGTTGCCCACAGCCCTGCCTAATGGCTGATTCATGTCCGTTATCAAAGCCGAGACGTTCAACCCAACCTCTTCCCCGATATCCACACAGCCCCGGGCAAGTTCTACCGCTCGATCCAGGTCCTTAATAAACGCCCCCTTGCCTGTTTTGATGTCGAGTACAACCCCATCCGGGCCACAGGCAATCTTTTTACTCATGATGCTGCTTATGATCAACGGGAGTGATTCGACAGTTCCTGTAAGGTCCCTCAATTCGTAAAGCTTCTGATCGGCGGGAACGAGTTCTTCCGTATGTTCCATGATCGATAAACCTTCTTTTTCTATCGCACTCAGAAAGTCCTCGTTGGACAAATCTACCTGAAACCCCGGTATCGACTCCAGCTTGTCGATAGTTCCCCCCGTGTGCCCCAGACCTCGACCCGAGAGTTTGCCTATTTTTAGCCCGGTTGTGGCCACCAGAGGGACAAGAATCAGAGAAACAGTGTCCCCGACGCCCCCGCTCGAGTGCTTGTCGACCTTGAACCCGTCTATCCTGGAAAGATCAAGAGTATCTCCGGAAGCAGCCATACTTTCCGTTAACCAGGCTGTCTCTTCGTGATCCAACGAGTTAAAATAAATTGCCATGAGAAAAGCCGACATCTGATAATCGGGGATCTTACCAGCTACGTATTCCCGGACCAGAAATTCAATTTCTTTTGGATCCAACTTATCGCCGTTCCTTTTCTTAAGAAGGAGGTCTATGAATCTCATTTCGCCTAACCTTCTTTAAGGAAGTGGTTGCCGTCTTCTGCAGGTGGCGTCGCTCTGCCCACCGCACCCACCAGAACCGCAATTGTAATCAGGTATGGAAGCATCTGGAGGAATTCGTCCGGGATGAAAGGTATAGAAATCCTGAATTGAAGTGCCTGGGAAAACCCGAATAGCGAGGCAGCACCGGCAGCTCCCCAGGGCGTCCATTTACCAAATATCATCGAGGCGAGGCCAATGAAGCCTCGTCCGGCACTCATTCCTTTGGTAAAGAAATTTGCCTGCTCTATCGCGAGATATCCTCCGCCAAGACCGGCCAGCGCCCCGGAAACCAGAACCCCCAGATATCGCATTTTGGTCACGCTAATTCCGACACTATCCACTGCCGCCATGTGTTCACCAGTGGCCCTTAGCCGAAGGCCAAGTTTCGTTTTGTAGAGAAAGAAACCGGAGAAGAAAAATATCGCCACGGTGACGTAGATCACGGGCGATAATCCCAGAAATTTCGGCAGGGAACTCTCAACGGATATCTGTGAACCCCCGGTTAGCACCAGGGCGAGGAAGAATGTAACTCCAGTAGCAAATAAGTTTAGCGCTACCCCGCTAATTATATGATTGGCCTTGAAGGTCACGCTTGCAATGGCGTGGATCAATGCCATACCTATACCCGCAACGACCGCCATGATCAAACCCAGTAAAGGACTACCGGTTGTGTTCGTGACGATAGTTCCGGCAAACGCACCCATAAGGATGATTCCTTCCAGGGCTATATTTATTACTCCCGTACTTTCGGAAAACAATCCACCGAGGGCGGCCAGGGAAATCGGTACAGCCATCCTGATCGTCGCTAACAGGGTTGAAATTGCAAATATGTTCGTTAGCCAGTCCACGTTAACCCCTCTTTTGTAATCTTTTTAGGAATTTTCTAGCGAGCTCAAGAACTATGACGAGCGTGATTAATATGATTGCCTGCATGATCTCCACGATCTGCCGGGGGACGTTTGGAAAGTAGAGCTGTACACCCAGAGCTCCATTCTCCAAAAACCCGAAGAGAACCGCAGCGAGTATAACCCCCAGAGGGTTATTCCTCCCTAGCAGCCCAACCGCAATTCCGGAAAAACCTATTCCTCCGTATTCGCTTTTCAGAAAGTAATGGCTTCCCGGCCCCAGGACGAAGTTCGCGGTTGCCATACCGGCAAAGCCCCCACTGATTGCCATCGTCATAACTGTTCGGCTTGATATATTAATCCCCGCGTATTCGGCGGAACTCGGATTTAGGCCGGTGGCTCTGATTTCGTAGCCAAGTTTCGTTCGCTGAAGCAGCACTAACGTCAGCCCCGCGAGGATAATGGCCACCAGGAACATGATATTAGCCCGGGTACCCTGAGGAAACCAGGGGATGATAGCGCTCAAGCTCGGCGCATAAGCTCCTTTCGCCACAGACGGCGTATGAGGAATTCCCCAGTCCGGATCCATGAAGTGGTTCTGAACGATGTACTGAACCATGGCAACAGCTATGAAGTTCATCATGATCGTGGTAATGACTTCATGAGCTCCTCGCTTGACTTTTAAATAGCCAGGTATCGCCCCCCAGAGAGCACCACCCAAAAAACCCGCAACCAGGCAAAGAACAAACAGAATCGGAAAAGGTAGCCAAGTAAAGGTAAAACCAACCCAGGCCAGGGCGAGGCCTCCGATAAACATTTGGCCTTCGGCACCAATGTTAAATAGTCCTGCTTTGAAGGCAAACGAGAGCGCCATTGCCGTAAAGAAATAGGGGGTGGCACGGTAAATCATCTGGCTTACTCCCCGCATAGAGCCGAAGTTCAGGTCGAGCATTTTGGAGAAGAACGCGAACGGGTTGGTACCAAGAAAGGTAATTACTAATCCGCCAATTGCAAAGGCTATCAAAATGGCGATTAGCGGGGCGGCACCGTTCAACAATAGGTTAAATAAAAGTTCTCTTCTTCTTTCACTGTTCATAGAATTAAATCATTCCGTAAGAGAAACCTTGCCCAGAGCTTTCCGACGGACCTCTTCAGTATCCTGTCGCTGAGAACCGGTCATGTAGACCCCCAACTCCTCCTTCGTCGTCTCGTCAGAGTCGAAGACCGCGGTAAATTCACCCTCGTACATCACCGCTATTCTATCGCTCAGAGACATTATCTCGTCCAGCTCGGACGAGACCAGCAGTAGGCCCTTTCCTCTAGCCCTCTCTTTCATCAAACGCTCGTGGACGAACTCGATTGCCCCTACATCTATTCCCCTGGTGGGTTGGGCGGCAACAAGCAGTTTCGGCTGCTGAGAAAGTTCCCTGGCGACGATTAGCTTTTGTTGGTTTCCCCCGGAGAGGCTCTCGCCGAGCGTTTTTACGGACGGAGTTTTTATGTCAAATTCCTCTACGGCCTCCTCGGCATGTCTGTCCATCTCCTTTAATTTCAAAAAGAGCCGACTGGAGTAACGCTCGAACGTATGGTAACCGAGGACGAAGTTCTCCGTCACCGTAAACTCCGTGATCATTCCCCGATCCAGCCTGTCCTCGGGAATATGGCCAATACCCTCTTCCCGAAGCTCCTGACCGTCTGCATCCGTTATGTTAGAACCATTAACTTCAACCGTTCCCGAAGAAAAATCGTCTATTCCGGTCAACGCCTCGATAAGTTCTGTCTGTCCATTGCCCTGGACACCGGCTACTCCAAATACTTCCCCTTCCCGGATTGAAAAGGAGATATCCTCGACGATATTCACTCCTTTGTCGTTAGTAACGGTCAGGTTTTTCGCTCGAATTAGCTCCTCTCCTCGTTCTGCCTTTTCCTTTTCCACCCTCAGCAGTACTTCTCTACCAACCATCATATTGGCAAGTTCATTCTTGGAAGTTTTCTGTATTTCTTTCGTCCCGACTTCCTTTCCGTCCCTCATTACCGTTACCCTATCGGCCAGATCCATCACTTCATTAAGTTTATGGGTAATGAATATTATGGTCTTACCCTGTTCCTGAAGGTTGTTAAGGATATTATAGAGACTTTCTACTTCCTGGGGTGTAAGTACTGCAGTGGGTTCGTCGAGGATAAGCACTTCCGCCTCCCGGAAGAGCACTTTGAGTATCTCAATTCTCTGTCGGACCCCGACGGAGAGGTCTGCGACCGTTGCTTCCGGGTCTATGTCAAACCCTATGTCGTTCGCGAGCTCCTTGATCCTCTTTTTACCTTCTTCTCTGTCGAGTATTCCTCGGTTGGCAATTTCACTACCGAGAGTAATATTATCAACCACCGAAAGCGGAGGAACAAGCATGAAGTGCTGATGGACCATTCCTATTCCAAGTTCACTGGCAGCTTTTGGATCTTCAATATTGACGAGCTCGTCTTCAAAATATATCCGACCGCTATCCTTAGAGTATATACCGTACAGTATCTTCATCAGGGTGGTTTTCCCTGCTCCGTTCTCGCCGACGAGAGCGTGAATTTCTCCTTCCCCTACGGAAAAGTCAACCGAATCGTTGGCCAGAACGCCGGGAAAGCGCTTGGTAATCCCCTTCATCCGTATCAAGGGATCCGCCTGTAAGTGGTTATCTTGTTCCAATGTTAATCTCCTCTGGCTTAGTGGTTATAATAATAATGAGGACCCGGTGTTGTATTACCGGGTCCTCATTTATTTTCCCATCAAGTCCAATTTATCTTTGAACCGGATCTTCAGGAGTGACGTTGCTGGGATCAGCTGGTACAGTAAACTGCCCCTCGATTATCTGCCGTTTCAACTCGTTGGCCCTGGCGACCATGCTGTCCGTCAAAAGGTTTTCGGTCGGCAGTTGGTCTATCCGTTTGGGTGAAATCTGCGTCTCGCCCAGAGCAGGAAGAGTAACCGTACCTTCATTCTGCAGTTGCTCAACCTGTTCCGGGAACTCTTCCACACGGTTGAAGACGTCAATTGCGTAACCTACTCCGTCTTCGGCCAGGCCAAACTGCATATCTACACCACCTTCAAATTCTCCGTTTACAACGTCTCTTACTGTCTTGTAAACGGCAACATCGACGCGCTTGAGCATGCTGGTAAGGACGTGCCCGGGAGCCATATAATCCTGATCGGAGTCTACGCCGATTGCGTAATTACCCGTTTCAGCAGCAGCTTCAATTACGCCAGAACCGGAAAGGCCAGCTGCGTGATATATTACGTCCACGTCGTCGCCGTACATGGCCTTTGCGATTTCCTTTCCCTTAGCTGGATTGGCAAACGCCTCGCCTGTGGTTCCCACGTACTTTGTAGAAATCTCAAGGTCGGGATCAACGTACCAGACGCCCGACTTAAAGCCAGCTTCAAACTTTTTGATCAAGGGTATTTTCATTCCGCCTACGAAACCGACTTTATTAGTCTTGGTCTTCATTGCTGCCAAAGCTCCGACAAGGAAGGAACCTTGCTGTTCGGGGAAAGACAGACCCCTAAGGTTGGAAGGAATTTCTTCCCCACCCGGTGTGTAGTCGACTACGGCAAAGTTTATATTTGAAAATTCCTCGGCCAGAGATCTTGCGCTATCGGAAAAGAGAAAACCCACACCGATTACGAGGTCGAATCCCTGAGAAGCCATCATCCTCATCGCGTCTTCCCGACCGGCTCCTCCAGAACCTGGCTCTATGGAAGTGAAGTTGATCGGAAGTGCCTCAAACCCTTCAAACTCGTCACTTCCATTTTTAGACCATTCCAGTCCACGATAGGCGGAGTCGTTAAAACTCTTGTCTCCCTTTCCACCCACGTCAAAAACCAGACCGATCCGATAGGTTTCCCCTTCTTCTTGTGCGAAACAATTGACAAAAAGACCGACCGATAAAATTAAACTCAGGACAAATACTAAAGATATAGTTAAAAATCTGTTTGAATTCATAATTTCCCTCCTATTTTAAATTGAATAATCGCCCCATCTTAAAGCAGTTAAATCAATTCTATGGAACGTAAGTGACTTTTCAAAACCACCTCCTTCAGAAATTAAAAAATACATTTTGACTACCAGTATCTAATAAGAACTAGCTAGATTTTATAACTGCAAGCTTATCTCCCGCTTCTACCTTTCCCCCCTGATCGACGAGAATTTGAATAACCTTCCCGTCGACTGGAGCCTCAACTGAAAAAGTAGATTTCATCGTTTCAACTTCAACTAGTTCCATACCTTCTTCAACACTATCGCCGGGGGCCACTTTCCATTCCACCAGGTTTATTTCGCTGGCCTTACCAAACTCAGGTACGGATAGGTCATATGTTTCGCTCATGAAGGTCTTGATCACCAGCCCTGCCAAATGCTGAGTATTTTCCGATTGCTAGAGCGGAAAGCAGAATTATTCCGAGATTCCGCTATAATTATCGTACGTTAAAAAATGGGGTCGTTCAAACGTGATCGTAAGTGGACTTTAGTTCGTCCTTTAATTCCTTAATTTCCTCAAATAGCAGGGGGGTTTCTTTGATCATTTTTTTAATTTTGTTGTAGGAATGCATGATCGTGCTGTGATCCCGGTCGCCAAACTTCTTTCCCAGGATCGGAAACGAGCTATCCGTCAGCTCGCGTGCAAGGTAGACGGCTATATGACGGGCACGAGCAATTTCCTTTTTTCTGCTTTTCCCTTCAATTTCCGCCAGAGGAAGATCGTAATTTTCCGCGACCGTTTCTTTAACAGCGGAGACCGTCAGATTCCGCTCTTCCTCTGTTTCCTCCGGTAGTAAATCTCGAACTTCTTCGAGTTTTAACCCCCCACCTGCAAGGTCGGCATGGGCGATGGCCTTGATTAACGCACCTTCGAGAGCACGGACGTTCGTCGAAACCCTGGTCGCAATTAGTTCCAAAACTCTATCATCCACTTTCAACCCCTTCTGGGTCGCCTTCTTCCTTAATATTGCCATCCTGGTCTCAAAGTTCGGCGGTTGAATATCGGCAACCAGTCCCCATCTAAACCTGGATACCAGCCGATCCTGAAGATCGGAAAACTCCTGTGGTGGACGATCGGAAGTTAGCACTATCTGCTTCCCGTTCCCGTATAGCTCATTGAATGTGTGAAATAGCTCCTCCTGAGTACCCTCTTTGTTCTCCAGAAATTGGACATCGTCCAGCAAGAAGGCCTTCACAGTGCGGTACTTTTCCCTAAATTTGTCAGTTTCGTTTTGTCTGATTGCATGAATCATCTCAATAGCAAACCTTTCAGAGGTGGTATAAACAATATCTCCTTCTGGATCCTCCTCGGTGAGATAGTTCCCAATTGCGTGGAGCAAATGGGTTTTTCCCAAACCGACATTCGAGTAGAGAAAAAGAGGGTTGTAGGAATCGGCGGGAGCTTCAGCAACCGCCTTACTCGCAGCAGTCGCAAGCTGGTTACTTTTACTTTGGACAAAGGAATTAAAGGTATACTCCCTATTTAATGCTATTTGGCCTTTTCTTCTACCTCCCTTGGAGTTAGTCCGAGTAGAGCTTATTTGTTGCTGGGGGGGCGAGGGCGGATCACCCTGAGAGGAATTCTCCTGGCTGACTGAGGGAGACTGACGTTCATCTCTCTGGCTATGGCCATTGGGAGAAATATCATCACCACAGGACCCGTCCACCCTGATAGCAATGCTCTTATCCTCCCCGGTTAGTTCGCTTACCTTGGACTCAATCAAGTCCAGGTAGCGTTCTTCGAGGCCTCGTTTAATAAACCCACTGGGAGCTGCCAGTTCCAACCGTCCGTCCTGAAGGTTAAGCAACTCTAGGTTACCCACCCACGTCTCGAAACTTGCCTCCGGTAGCTCCTTTTTTAGATTTTTTTTGACTTCCCGCCAAAGAGAAATTGTTTTATCATTCATATTATATATCCCGGAAATTAATAATACATTTTTTTGCTCCCCGTTTACAAACCACTTTGTAAGCTTAAGCTAACCGTGTATCATCCATTTATAGGGGCATATAACTCCATTTCTAACCGAAGCTTCCTTACACGGGGAGGTTGACCAAACCAACAATAACTCAGGTAGGCGAGTCACCAATTGGCTGGTGATTCGTGAATTCCAACATGCCAACGTTCCCTCAGAGCGGGGCTTTAACCCCACCAGCCATTATTGATTATTTACCGGATAGGCCGTAATTCCCCATCTAACGGAATTCATGGGAAGCTAAATAAGGGCTCTCTCAATTTTTGAAGTTGGTAAAGCCCTCTCCGGAAAAAAGGCGTGGTTAACTTTGGTAAACCCAGGTTGGGTAATTTTGGCTAGTTTTGGCTCTTTAACCCGGGTAAAAAACCTATTTACATACCTTAGGGTTATTCCTGGAACGATTTGGCTTAGATTGGATAAAGGCTTAGGAGAGAATGAGAATTTAGAGCTTGCCCCAATCCTTCCCGGCCTCAAGGTCAACCTTTAAAGGTAATTTGAGTTTTAAACTATTCTCCATAATTTCGGTGAGCCTGGTTCTTACCTCCTCGACATCTCCCTCGGGGACTTCCATAATCAACTCGTCGTGAATCTGGAGAAGCAACTTTCCGGGCAGATAGCACTCGTCAATAGCTTCTTTTACGTCGATCATAGCCACCTTCATTAGGTCAGCTGCGCTCCCCTGGATCGGAGTATTTATAGCGTTCCGCCGGTCAAAGTTTCTTCGTTGCCAGTTTTTGCTGTTGATATTTGGGAGATATCTTCGCCGATTAAATATTGTCGCCGCGTAGTGATTCTTTTCCGCCAGATCAATTAGGTGATTGATGAACTTCTTCGTTTTGGGATAAAGGTCGAAGAACCGGTCTATGTACTTTTTCCCCTCTTCCTTTGAAATCCCTAGATCCCGCGACAAACCGTATTCCGTAATCCCATAGACGATCCCGAAGTTTACCCGTTTCGCCCTATCTCGCATCTCTCCGTCAACCTCTGAGGGGTCGACGTCAAAGATCTCAGCGGCCGTCTTTGTGTGAAGATCTTCACCCCGCTCAAACGTTCTGGTCAACTCTTCGTCTTCGGAAAGATGGGCCAGTATTCTCAGTTCGATCTGAGAGTAATCGGCCCCAACCAGCAGCGTCCCTTCCGGTGCAACAAATGCCTTCCTCAACTCACTACCAAGCTGGGAATTTTTGGGAATATTCTGAAGATTGGGATCTGAAGACGATAAACGACCGGTTGCCGTAGCGGTTTGATTGAAAGACGTATGAATCCTCCCCGTTCTGGGGTTTATCTTCTCGGGTAAAGTTTCCACATAGGTATTCAGGAGTTTGCTGAGTTCCCTGAACTCGATTATTTTCTCGGGTAGCGGGTGCTTGTCCGATAGTTCGTCCAGAACCCTGGCGTTCGTGGACGGGCCGGTTTTGGTCCTTTCAATAACCGGCAGGTCCAGCTTTTCAAACAGTATCTTTCTTACTTGCTTCGGGGAATTGGGGTTCAGCTTCTCGCCCGCAAGATCATTAATTTCATCTCTAAGGGAGTCGAGTCTTCTCCGTAAACTTTCCTCACCTTCGGCCAGCCTGTCCCTATCCAGCTTTATTCCGTGGTATTCCATATCTCGGAGCACCTTGATCAGTGGAAGTTCCAGCTTCTTAAAGAGGTCAGTCTGATTTCTTTCCTCAAGCTTTTCTTCAAGCCGATCTTTAAGCGCCCAGATAATTGTGGCATCCCCTGCGGCGTAGGGAGCGGCTTCGTCCATGGGCAGGTTTCGGAAGTCCTTTTCTTCTCCCTGAGAAAATAGGTCACCAAACTCCCCTACTTCTCTACCAAGATATGTCCGAACTATTTCCTTGAGGTTGTGCTGACGTTTTGTCGGTTTCAACAGGTATGAGGCTATCATTGAGTCAAAGGTAACTCCGGAAAGGTCGACACCGGCTTTTTTCAGAACCAATCCGTCAAACTTAAGGTTTTGGCCGATTTTTCCGAGCTCCGAATCCTCGAATAGCGGTTTAAGTTTTTCTAAAACGGTGGACTCAGGAAGAGTGTCGACGTCGCGGTGACTTAGCGGGACGTAGAAACCGAACTCCTCGTTCAGGGCGAAAGAAATTCCAACTGGATTCGCCTCTATAGGATCGAGATCGTCTGTCTCTATATCAAAAGCAAATTCGCCCCGGGATTCCAGCTCCGCTATCAGTGAATTCAGCTTTTCTGTAGTATTTACCAGCTGCCAGGAGATTTCGGTATCTTCGTCACCCAGGTCCTCGAGAAAAGACGCGAGCTCCAGTTCCTTAAAAAGTTCCTGGACTCTCGTGAGATCCGGTGGGCGGGTTTTGAGGTCTTCAAAATCGTGCTCAAGCTCGAAATCTTCCCGAAGTTGTACCAGGTGTTTTCCTTGTTTGGCTTTCTCGCCGTGCTTGATTAGATTGTTCTTTACCCGGGTAGATTCAACTTCTTCCATTCGCTCCAGAATATCCTCCAGAGAATCAAACCGTGAAAGCAATTTCTGGGCCCGAACTTCCCCGACCTGAGGCACGCCGGGTATATTGTCCGAGGTATCACCGGTAAGTGCGAGAAAGTCCCTGATCTTCTCCGGAGGGACGCCATACTTTTCCCTAACCCCGTCGGAGTCCATTACTTCGAGCTCGTTGCGGTTCCCAGTATCGACAAGCTTAACGGTATCATCTACCAGCTGAGCCAGATCTTTGTCACCGGTAAATATGAGAGTCTCCATTCCTGAATTCCTTGCGAGATTTGCCAGCTTGGCTATTACGTCATCCGCCTCGTAACCTTCCTTCCTGACAACCCTGTAACCGAGGCTTCTGGTGATATCCTCGATTTTAGGAATCTGCCGAGCGAGTTCCTCAGGCATCTCAGGGCGGTTGGCCTTATATTCTGCAAACTCCTCGTGGCGGACGGTTTTTCCTTTAGAGTCCATAGCCAGTACCACGTAAGACGACGGAAACTCTTCTAAGACTTTCTCGAGGGATTGTAAAAAACCGTATATTGCGTTCGTGGGGAAGCCGCTGCTGGTCGCTAGCCCCCGGATAGCGTAGAAAGATCTGTACATTATCGCGTGACCGTCAATAAGCAGGAGTCTGTCTTCTTCACGCTCTTCCGGTATGAGGGTCATTTTGTTGCTTCCTCCCACTGCTGGTTCACGGCCGACTTAGCGTCGAGGCCACAGCAAAGGGAGACACCTATGGCATCAGCGGCATCGGCCGGAGAGGGAAGTTCGTTCAACCCGAGTAATCGTTGAACCATCGTCTGAACCTGTTTTTTATTGGCTTTTCCATACCCGGTGATTGTCTTTTTGATCTCGAGTGGTGAATAACTGACCACTTCTCGTCCGGAGGCGGCAAGGATTATTACCCCGCGTGCCTGAGCTACCAGTACCGCCGTTTTCTGGTTATTGCTAAAAAATATCCTCTCAACGGCGACCAGCTCCGGTTCGTATTTACTAACAAGTTCACCGGTTTCCGAATAAATCGACTCAAGCCTGACATCCATGGGTTCGTCAGACGAGGTACGAATTGCCCCACTTTCCTTAAGCTGGAACGTCCTTTGGCCCGTAGATTCAACTATGGCGTAGCCACAAGTTGCGAGTCCGGGATCTATTCCAAGGATGACTTCCGATTCTTTCACAGTAATTCAGCCAGCTTTTCCATCCGTGGGTCTTTTGCTTCCCCTTCCTCTTCCGTTTCACAGGAGTGGTCCTTTTGTTTATTCAAGTTTACTCCGCATTTCGGACATAGGCCTTTGCAATCTTCTTTACATAGAGGATATGGTTCCAGGTCAAGCTTCAGGAAACGGATTATATATGGCAAAAGATCGATCTTCCCGCTCCCGCTTTCGTACCGGTATACGGAAAGGTCCCCTTCGCTTTTCACTTCGTATTCCATATCGGGACGGAATTCGATCTCTTCGTGCCTATCTATTCTTGTCTCGATCGGCTCCAGACACCTTCGGCAACGTTCAATGATTGTAGTTTCAAAATCGAGGGAGAGGTTTATAACCTCTTCTTCCGCGGTGAAGATTGCTCCCCCCGTGACGGTCAGATCGTCTATGACTTCAAGTTTGTCCTCGTGAAAGCTTATGGTGTCGAGAGAGGTGCGCTCGTCAATCGAGACAAATTGTCCTTCTTTGCTTTTTAATTTGTTTAAACTTAGTTCCATTGAGATCTCCTCCAGGTGAGGGTCAATTGTACCTAAATCCAGCCGTTCTTAACAGTTCACCGCCGAAACAAAAGATAATCCTGCTTCTAATCGTGAGCACTTACGTAATTGGACCTGGCGGCTGCCTAACTGATTGGTTGAAAATACTGGAACGGTTGATCAGTTTTATGGTTACTCTTTCCGTAATTCAGCTGCCTTCCGTGTGATCGTATTGAGGCAAGTATCGGGCATTTGTATTTATCACCCCGATCGAACGAAGGATCAATAATTCGACAACAGATTTTTAAGTTGCCGAGAACCTTGGTACATCCACAAGATAGTGCCATTCAGACTCCACATGAAGTATATATTACCAAGAATTGGTAGTCAATATAAGGTTTTCGGTTTTAGTTTGTTTCGTTAAAGGAAAGGCGCACCGGGACCTGATAAAAAGATTGACAAAGCGCTAGTTATTTTGTAATCGCCGAAAAAGTGTATAAGGGTATTACTCATTTTATCAGGAGGGTTTACCCCATATACTTAGTGTACTGAGTTGCCGTCCCACTAAGGATGATTTGGGGCCGAGGAGTTATGAATGGGTTTTATACTTGGTCTGGTTCTGATTCTGGTCTTGATGGCTGTTGCTGCGAGTTATCTGTATAGGAAATTCTGGTTGGAAAGGTCTGATAATTACAACAAATGCAAACACTGTGGTAAGTACTACGAGGATCATCCGTTCTACTGTCCTCACTGTGGTGAGGTTGTAGACAAAGGAAAAGACTAAAATTTCGGATAGTTTGATTCTGGCTTCCGAAAGACGGAATAAACTCTACTTATCCAGGTTAAAAGCATGAGGTAGAAGGGCTTTTAGGTCTACCGTTTTGTATTTACCGTCCGTATTCGCCATTATTATTTCAAGGTCGGGGGCATGCTCCATCAACGCCTGTCTGCAGGCGCCACATGGTTTACAGTATTCGTCCTCACAGACCACAGCCAGCCTTTTGAAATCCCTCTCTCCCTTTGAT
>JAGXLP010000110.1 GCA_018334615.1 Candidatus Bipolaricaulota bacterium | reverse complement strand
CGCCGCAAGCGGGAGGTCACTGGTTTCCGTCATACCCGGCAACGTATTGACCTCGAGTCCGTAGATATTCCCGTCAGAATCGATTATAAAATCGACCCGACTGTATCCGCTGCATCCAAACTCCTGGTGAACTTTCATGGCAAGACTCTTTACCGATTCCGCAGTGTCCCCGGGTATCCTTGCGGGAACGATGAACTCCGTTTCTCCCACAGTGTACTTGGCCTTATAATTGTAGAACCTTTCGTTCTTTACGGCTAGCTCAACCAAGGGCAGGGGAACTAATTCTCCTTCCTCCTGGATTAGTCCGGCTGTAACCTCCGTCCCTGGAATATACTGCTCTGCAAACAGTTTCCCGTACTCACCCTTCATGGACTTTACTTCTTCAAACAGTTCCTCCCCATCATCGACGATCCTTACGCCACGACTGGAGCCCTCTCCAACGGGCTTGACAACTACAGGAAAACCAAGTTTTTCCAGCACCCGATCCACCGATCGGGAAAGAGAAGATTCATCAATCTCCAGATAATTGGGGACATCCACAGAGGCCCACTCAAAAGCTTTCTTTGAATAAAGTTTGTCCATGGCAATAGAACTTGCTAGAGGACCGGAGCCAGTATAGGATATGTCAAGGAGGTCAAGTAGTAACTGGACTGTACCATCTTCTCCAATGCCCCCATGAAGACAGTTAAACACAAGATCTGAGCCCGTTACCAAATCCAGAAGGTCCTCTTCGCGGCTAAATTCACCACATATCGGATTAAACCTACCCTTCCCCCTGACCAATGCCTCGTAGACGTTCTTTCCGCTAGTTAATGAAACCTCGCGTTCGGAAGAGGTCCCTCCCATCAATACGCAAATATCCAGCTTATCAGAATTATCTACCATAACGACAGGATCCACCAAATTTTTTAACGTAACTCAGGTCGATCAATGAAGTTTAAACAAATTTAAACCGCGATTCTCCCACCAATGAGCATAAAGAACAAAAAGGCATCCTTCCACCGGGGAAGGATGCCTACAATATCACGATGGTAGTTTTAAATCGAAGTCGCCGTCCTCCGGTTAACTTCGATCCTCAAGTAATTTTGCCGCCTTGACCGTATTGGACATTATTAAAGTCGTCGTCATCGGGCCTACGCCTCCGGGGACGGGTGTAATCCGAGCTGCCTTTCCTTTAACCGCCTCGTAATCTACGTCGCCGGTGATACCGCTATCCGTCGCGTTTATTCCGACATCTACCACCACGGTACCCTCGGAAACCATGTCTTCAGTAATAAAGTCCTTTTTTCCTACAGAAGAACACAGTATATCGGCCCGCCTTGTTTTCTCGGGAAGGTTTTCCGATTGGTACTCACAAAGCGTTACTGTGGAGTAACCTTGTCTAAGGGCTAACATAGAAAGCGGAAGACCCACTGCGCCAGCACCAACTACAAGAAATTCCTTTCCCTTCAAATCTATCCCCGAATAACTCAATATTTCCATGACGGCGTAGGGTGTAGCCGGAAGGAGGACTTTCGGGTCTTCTTTTAAGTCCTCGTAACTTGCCCTAAAAGCTCCACCGGATATTAACTTACCGCTATTCACGGGATTTATACAATCTATGTCCTTTTTTGGATTGATTTCCGCCTTTAATTCCCCAATATCCAACCCTTCGGGTAAGGGTAGTTCAACAAACAGGCCATGGACACTGGAATCATTGTTCAGGTGATCAATCCGGCCTAACAACTCGCTTTTAGAAATGTCCGCGTCCAATTTAACGCCGTCGTAATTTATTCCCAGTTCCTCGGCCAATTTTTTCTTCGTTCTGTAATATACCTTGGCACCCGGGTCATCCCCAACTAAAATAGGAGCGATAGTTGGTGTCACACCGTCTTCTTTTAAATCCGAAATCTCTCCTTTCAATTCATCACGATAAGCTTCAGCTATTTCGTTTCCGTCCAGTTTTGACATCTTGCCTCCTCCGAATTATATGTTGTTGTTCTCACTAATCAGTGTTAGCGCTTCATCCCGAGCCGCCTTATCCGTCTTAAATTTGCCCCGTATGGCGGAAGTAACCATCTTGGAGCCGGGTTTTTTCACTCCCCTTATAGTCATACATAGATGTTCCGCCCGGATTTTTACTAGTACCCCATAGGGCTCAATTTTCTCCATCAATACGTCGGCAACTTGAGAGGTTAGTCTCTCCTGAATTTGCGGCCTACTGGAAGCTACCTCTAAAGCCCTTGCCAGCTTGCTGGCTCCGACAATTCTACCGTTTTTGGGCATATAAACGATACTTGCCTTTCCCAGTATCGGAAGCAGGTGGTGCTCGCACAGGGACTGAAATGGAATATCATCGAGCACCACCATTTCCTGATAATCTTCCTGAAAAAAGGTAGAGACCTCTTTGCCCGGGTACCTATTGAGGCCGGAACAGAGTTCCGCCATCATCCGAGCCACTCGATTTGGCGTATCCTTTAACCCGGGCCTATCAGGATCTTCACCTATTCCTTCCAGTATTAACTTGGTTCCTTTTGCGATCTTCTTCTTGTCCAATTTATTCTCCAATCCTGATAAATTACCCTATAATTTAGAATAAGCCAACTATATTACCATCTTCGTCAAGGTCAACGTCCTCGTAAGCCGGTTCGGACGGAAGACCTGGCATAGTACTCATTTCTCCGCAAAGTGGGTAGACAAATCCTGCACCTACGCTTGCCCGAACCTCACGTACGGGTAATGTGAAGCCCGTCGGGACACCTTTCTTCTTCGGGTCGTGGGAAAGTGAGAGGTGAGTCTTCGCCATACACAGCGGTAGGTCACCAAATCCGGATTCTTCGTAATCCTTTATCTGCTTCTCGGCCTTGCTGGAGAAATCGACGCCGTCAGCACCGTAAATCTCCCTGGCGATTGTTTCTATCTTCTCCTTTAACGGTTTGTCCAGATCGTAGAGGAACTCGAAGTCGGATTCTGCTTCGGTAGCTTCCACCGTAGCTTCCGCAAGTTCAACTGCACCTTCTCCGCCGTCAGTAAAGTGATTCGATTCTACTGCGTCGAAGGCTCCGGCTTCCAGCGCTTTTTCCTTAACCAGTTCGACTTCTTTGTCAGTATCCGTCTGGAACCTGTTGACCGCTACAACAACCGGAACGCCAAACTTCTGAGCTATATCAATGTTCTTGGCCAGGTTCTTGGATCCTTCTTCCAATAACTCAAGATTCTCTTCCTTGTAAACCTGGTCCAATTCCTTTCCGGCAACGACTTCAGGTCCTCCACCGTGGGTCTTAAGTGCCCTCACCGTGGCGACAAGAACTACCGCGTCGGGTACATTTCCGCTGTACCGACACTTGATATCGAAGAACTTTTCCATACCTATGTCAGCACCAAAACCCGATTCGGTAACCACGTAGTCCGCTAACTTCAACCCAACCATATCTGCCAGGTTGGAGCTGTTACCGTGGGCAATATTGGCGAAAGGTCCGGCATGAACGAACGCAGGCTGGCCCTCAAGGGTCTGTAGTAAGTTTGGCTTTATCGTATCCTTCATCAGTACGGTAGCAGCACCGGCCGCTCCAAGATCTTCGACGGTAACTGGCTCGCCATCCCAGGAATAGCCCAGAACGATGCGACCGATCTTTTCTCTAAGATCTTCCAAACCGGTAGTTAGTCCCAAAATCGCCATCAATTCGGAAGCGACAGTAATATCGAATCCACTTTCTCGGGGATAGCCGTCCCATTTCCCACCAAGCCCGACGTTGATATTTCTCAGCGCACGGTCATTCACGTCCACAACTCTGTTCCATGTTACGGAGTAAGGATTGATGTCCAGTTTCTCTTTCCCTTTTTTTCGCCAGGCCTCGTCCGAGTAATTTCTTTCGTGCATCATGCGAGCATCAAGGGCTGCTGCAATCAGGTTGTGAGCTGCTCCAATGGCATGAATATCGCCAGTTAAGTGGAGGTTAAAATCCTCCATCGGTATTACCTGAGAATAACCGCCACCGGCGGCTCCTCCCTTAATACCAAAGGTCGGTCCTTGAGAAGGTTGCCTGATCGCCGTCATTACATTTTTCCCGATTTTTCCCAGTGCCTGAGTAAGCCCAATGTTTGTCGTAGTTTTCCCTTCACCTAACGGGGTGGGTGTAATCGCCGTGACGTCAATATATTTTCCGTCCGGTTCGTCTTTCCTATCCTCGTAGGCGTCGAGCTTGACCTTCGCCTTGTAATCACCGTATAACTCTAGCTCTTCCCGTTTAAGGCCTATTTTCTGTGCTATTTCTTCGATCGGTTGTAGATTCGCTCCTTGAGCAATCTCAATATCGCTTTTCATCTGAAGTTTAACCTCCTGTAGGTTTAATTAATAGTTAGTTTTGTGCCAATTATTAATGAATTCCACCACGGGCCCAGCCTTGAAAACTCACCAAAACTTGCCGAGCAAACCCCGCAGCTTGCTGCAGGGAGGAATCGGCTGGTTTTTGTCCAGCACTCAATTGAG
>JAGXLP010000109.1 GCA_018334615.1 Candidatus Bipolaricaulota bacterium | reverse complement strand
TTTAGAATCTACCGGAACGGAGAGAAAATCGCCGAACTGGATCCAAACACAACTACCTACATAGATTCAGGATTAACCGGAGATACAGAATATATTTACAAGGTTGCCTCGTTCAACGAAGCAGGGGAATCGGGACTAACTACCGGATTAAAGATAAATACACCGGTTGACTTTCCTCTGTCACCGGAGCAATTGATTACGGAGACTTTATCTTCCACAAAAGTGGAATTAACCTGGAAAGACAATTCGGACAACGAGGAAGGGTTTAGAATTTATCGGAACGGGAGCAGGATAGCCACTGTCGATCGGGATACCACCAGTTACATCCATAGAAATCTAGAAAGTGGAACCCGTTATTGTTACGAGGTAGTTGCTTTTAACAGCAGTGGAGAATCGGAAAGGACTAACAGAAACTGTTCGATGACTCTTCAATCTACTCCCTCCGTCCCAGGAAACCTGAAGGCAAACCCTCTCGATCCTAATAGCATAAAACTTACATGGATAGATAATTCAGACAATGAGGACGGATTCATAATTTACCGAAACGGGAAGAGAATCGCCACGGTGGAGCCGGATACGACAAACTACATTGATACCGGACTAGACGACAACTCAAGTTATTCTTACAAGGTGTCAGCCTATAACGATTCTGGAGAATCAGGTTTTTCAAGCTCAGGAACCGTCAAAACACCGGTAGGAGAAGAGGAAAAAGTCAAGAAACCGACACCCGAACCCGTTGAAGAGGAACCTGTTATCGGTCAGAGAGAGTTGCTGGCTGGTATCGGGATCGTGGTGATGGTTATGGGCTATATATACTCGGAACTGGATTAAGTCTGGGCTTTTCTGGGCTTTGATTTCATTCATTTAGAAACAGACACCCCGTCTTTATGGCGGGGTGTCTTTTATTTTAGTCCCCCATCCATATTGTTGAGATGTCCCAAACCCCTTAAAATTAGGCAGTTGTAGTAAAGGAATTTGCGCCTCCGGAGGTCCATGGTAATATATTTATTGATGCTAGCATAGCCAGCCTCCGAAAAAAATCTAAGAAATATCAGGAGGTAGATAACTTGCGAACACCGATCATTGCATCAAACTGGAAACTTCATAAGACAAGAAAAGAATCTCGAGAGTTCCTCAATCAATTTAGAGAAAAAGTAAAGTACATTTCGGAAACCGAAATAGCCCTGGCCCCTACTTATACATCTCTGGACATCGTCGCCAACGGTCTTGAAGGAACAGGAATAAAGCTTTGTGCTCAAAACGTTTATTTCGAATCCGAAGGCGCTTTTACCGGGGAAGTTTCTCCCGAAATGCTGGCGGAGATCGGTACGAAATACGTAATTGTCGGTCACTCCGAGAGGAGGCAGATCTTCAGGGAGACTGACGGTATGATTAACAAGAAAATAAGTGCTGTTTTTGAACAAGGGATGAAACCCATCCTCTGTATAGGGGAGACCGAAGATCAGAGGAAGCAAGGGAAAACGGAATCCGTGCTGCAAAATCAGCTCCGGAACGACTTAAGGGGGCTTGATCCCGAGCAGGTAAGTGAGACGATCGTGGCCTATGAACCAATATGGGCAATAGGCACGGGAGAGTCTGCATCACCGGCAGACGCTCAGGCGGGATGCAAGTTTGTAAGAGAGCAAATCAAAAAGATCGTCAGCAAAGAGGCCGGGGAGAAGGTTCGTCTTCAGTACGGGGGCAGCATCAAACCTCACAATGCGAGAGAACTTATGAGCCAGCCCGATATTGACGGCGGCCTGGTGGGTAGCGCTTCGCTAGATCCAGATTCATTTGCAGAGATTATCTCCATAACCGAGGATCTTACTAAGACTCCCTAACGACATATTGCATGTTCCTGGTATTAAAAGCCGCTCCGACCTTGCCGTAAGAGTCGATAGCTATAAGGCCAGCCCGGGAGTCGGTTAATTCCTCAAGTTTAGCAATCGCGTTTTCCGCAGCATCCTGTATTTCCTCGCCCTTCTCAAGTCGATGGAGGAGTTCTCGGGCAAGGTTAACTTTTATGATCGCTTCACCAATACCGGTTGTGGAAACAGCCCCAAAAGCGTTACAGTAAAGGCCCGACCCAATTATCGGAGAATCTCCTACTCGTCCCTTCATCTGAGTTCTGATCCCTCCAGTGGAGGTTCCCGCTGCGAGTGCTCCGTCATCAGACAGGGCAACCGCACCAACCGTGTCATTACCCTCAGCCATTTCCTTTAGTTTGGTTAACTTATTCCGATAGGACAGATCAGATAACTTTTCCGTCAGTTCCTCCCATTTCTTTTGGGCCTTGGGACTTTTCGTTTCCCTGCTAAACTCAAGCTTAAGCTCCCGAGCAAGCTCCAATGCTCCCTCGCCCTGAAGAAGGACGTGAGGTGTATCTTTTCTAATCACGTTGGCCAGAGTAATCGGGTTCCTGAGCTTCTCCACATTTATGACGCCACCCGCAGTTAAGTCGCTTCGCATTACAGCTGCATCAAGCCGAACTACTCCATCTAGCTGGAAACTACCGCCATATCCGGCATTAAAAAGGGGATCGTTTTCGAGGATCCTAATGGCCTTTTCAACTGCATCCACAGGCCCTTCTCCCGGTAGGCCACGTTCAGCCGATTTTATTAGGACATCCTTTCGTTGGTCTCTGTCCTCTGTTGGAATTTTCCCCGCTCCTCCGTGGACAACTAACTTCATATTATTCCTCGAACTCCTCTCGAGAAAATTCACCCCGAAGGACCTGAGGCGGGTCGAAAGTCAAATCCAAAACTGTAGATGATTGATTGCTCATCTCTTCTTCCGATTGGATGAACAGGTCAACTATCCCTCCAAACTCTTCAACTATTCTGTCAAAATCTGTCATAGGTGGTTCTCCGGATTTATTAACGCTCGTTCCCACAAGGGGGTAATCTATGTTTTCTTCCAGTTTCTGGAAAGAGTCGCTGTCCGGAACCCGTATTCCTACCTTCTTCTCTCTACTGACTGAGACATCCGGCGCATTAGAGTTGGCAGGAAGCACAAGCGTGTAGGGCCCGGGAAGCAATTCTTCAATAAGCTTACGCTGTCTCTCGGAGATATCGAGGACATAATTTGAGATATCTTCGACCGAAAATAGGTGAAGTGTCAGGGGTTTTTCCTCGCTTCGTTGCTTTACCCGATAGACTCGAGACGTTACAGAATCCTCCCGTCCGTTCCCTCCAAGGCCGTAGACGGTATCAGTTGGGAAAACCATCAATGTTTCTTCTCCAAATAAGTCCTTAATTTCATCTCGGTTAACTATTTCACTCAATTGTCTCACCACAGATTAATTCTTAATTTCAGCCAAAAGGGAGCTCTTCAAAACTCTTACCTGGTATCTGATTTAAACTTAGAAAGTAAACGTAAACCAAATCCCCGGTAAGGGGTAAGAGTTATGAAAAGAGTCCCTGGTTTAGAAAATACTTTTGCTTTTCCCTTAAATTAAGACCCCCGGATCATTTTCCCGGTGAAAGAATAATATAAATGATTCTTGGTCCTTATTTAATTAAAACCAATCAAAGTTAAATTATTTCGAACTAACAAAGTGTACGACGTCCCCGTCCCTGATTTCGTAATCCTCACCACGGCGCTTCAACAAACCATCATCCCTCGCTCCCTTAACGTCCCCGTGGGACAGCAATTCATCAATAGAGACTACTTCCGTATGAATGAAGCCCTCGGCAAAGTCAGAATGAACTTTGGCCGCCGCATCCAACGCCGTGGAGCCTTTCTTAATGGTCCAGGCCCTCACTTCCGGTCCGTCCGTTGTGTAAAACGTTACAAGATCCAAGAGTTCATAGCCAGCTCGGACTAATCGGTCCAGGGCGGATTCCTCGAGACCCCACTCCAGCAGGTACTCCTCCATCTTTTCTTCCTCCAGCCCCAGTTCCCTGACCTCGGCCTCTATTTCTCCGTTTAATGCCAGTGCCTGCGTATCGTCTTCCTTTGCGTGTGTTCTTACCGACTCCAGGCAGTCTTCCGGAGGGTTTTCGCTAATATTAGCCACGTAAAGTACCGGCTTAGCGGTTAGAGGGGAAAGACTCCTTAACTCCCGGCGTTCTCGAGGGGAGAGATCGTGTTGTCTAATTGGAACGCCCGCCTGGAGATCGTCCCTCAACTCCTCGTACATTTTTGTCAACTGTTTTTCCTCCTCAGCCAGTCCACTCAGGCGGTTTTCCACGGTTTTCAGGTCTTTTAAGAGGAGTTCAGTTTTAATCGTGTTGATCCGTTCTCCAGGATTATCATTACCTTCGTTCGGGACGTCGGGGTCTTCAAAACACCTCACCACGTGGACTAACGCATCAACCCCTCTGATCTCAGCAAGGAACTGATTCCCCAAGCCCTCTCCTTGATGCGCACCTTGGACTAGTCCGGCAAGGTCGTAGAATTCGATGGTTGTATAGACCTTTTCCTTATCGCTAAAAAGCCCTGCTAGCCGATCCAGCTTCTCGTCAGGTACTTTAACGGTGCCGATCTGCGCTTCCGTCGTACA
>JAGXLP010000108.1 GCA_018334615.1 Candidatus Bipolaricaulota bacterium | reverse complement strand
TCCGAGTCAATGGGGAAGGGTTTCGGGATAGTTATAAAAAGTCGGTGGAGGATGAGGTAATTGCTAGACGTAGTCTTGGCTCTCAGCTTGCCGCCATAAGAGCGCTAGTTGAGTCCCACGAGTTATTGGGGAACGAGAGATACCTGAGCGCCGCCAAAAGCACCTTCCAGTATCTCCTCGATGAATATTGGAACAGACCTATTGATGCCTGCTCAGGCCTGGAATTGTTTGACGAGAGTTTCTCCTCCAATATAAACCCATGCTACAGTCCCTTAGATATCGGATTAGCTATAGGTGCTCTGGAAGGACTTGCAGCTAATTCAACCCCTGTAAGAGCTGAAGAGATCAGAAATTACCTTGGTATGTTCACCAATAATATGCTTGACAGAGCCAATATGCAATTGCCCGATAATATGTGGAATTATCAGTCAGGGGAGCCAGTAGAAATGCTCTACTCTCGTGTATTTGCCAGCAGGGTCTGTCTCTACGAAGTGGACTAGGTTGACAGATAATGGCAATCTACCCCATTTAACCTTTGGATAAAGGATAATTAGATAGTTTGGCTTGCTTGTAGATTCCATTCTTTAAAAAAGGGGGGTTGAAGAACGTCTTATCATTTATACTTTAGAAACTGTCACCTTTGTCTCAGCCAGGCTGAATTCTCTCAATAAGGAGAAGAATGAAAGCCTCAGATACCATGCGTACATTTGAGTGGTTGATGAACCAATATTGTGGTGCTGCAAAACGATTAGTGTGAAGGGGGAGGTCCTACTTCGCATGTAATTAATAGGACATACCGAAAGATGTTATCGCTTCGACTGTCGATAAAGGAATTGAGCTAGAACGTCCCGGTTTTTATCTAAGAGGTGAAAAAATGAAAACAAACGTTGGAGACCTGGATAGCAGGATCAGAATCAGGGTGGGGTTAATCCTAATCCTGGTTGGAATAGTCGGCCTGATTGACTCGGGTTTGATCGATATGAGCCTCACTCTGGGGGTTATCTTCCTGGTTATTGGTCTAATTTCGTTTGTAACCGGTAGCATCAGAACCTGTGGTATTTACTCCGTTTTTGGAATAGATACGAGTGGCAACGAAGAGTCGAAGGGTGACTAACCCGCTTATCAAAGTAGCTGAGAAAGCCCTCCAGCACTTACTGGCCACTCTACTTTCGCAAGAAAACCCACATACGAGAACTCAGTGCCAAGTTAGTGCTGGAGCCGCCTCTTTTGTCAGGGTTCTTGACCCTCGGAAAGTTGCCAAATTTTAAGGTGAAAAGGATGAAAGGAGATCGAGTTACGTTCGTATTGCTCGGAGGAACCGGCGACCTTGCCCGAAAAAAATTATTGCCGTCCCTTTTCAACCTTTATAAGAAAGGGAAACTGGATGAATTCGATTTGATCGGTACCTCTCGTGAGGACCTATCCGACGAGGAGTACATCGGTGAAGTCAGTACCGCCCTTGAAGAAGGACGAGAGTGGGAGAAATTCAGGGAAAATATTCGGTACTTGCAACTTGATTTCTACAATTCCGAGGATTACGGGAAGTTACGAAGTCATTTCCTGGAATGTGGCGATCATCGATTGTTCTATTTGGCCACTCTACCGGACCATTTTGACGTAATCACCGATAACCTGAACAAACGCGATCTGGTAAACGATAGTTCTAAGGTCCTCTACGAAAAGCCGTTTGGGGACGATCTTCAAACGGCAAGAAATCTGAATCAGTGCGTGAGCGAGCTGTTTCCCGAGGAAAAGATATACCGGATAGACCACTATTTAGACAAAGAACTGGTAGGAGATTTATCGATTCTGAGGTTCTCCAATTCCATTGTCGAACCGCTCCTGACCTCGAATTCAGTCAATCACGTTCAGATAATTGCCAGCGAAGATTTTGGGGTTAAGGATAGGGGAGAGTTCTACGACCGGTACGGAGCGGTGAAAGACTTTTTTCAGAGTCATCTGCTTCAACTTCTTTCCCTGGTTGGAATGTCACGACCGAAAAAGCTGGATGCTCGGTCTATCAGGGATAAGAAGGTAGAAGTGTTAAAAGAAGTAAAAATCCTTGATTCAATGACGGGACAGTATCGGGGTTATAGAGGTGAAAAAGGAGTTAAGGATGACTCGAAGACCGAGACGCTGGTGGCCGTTAAGGCTCACCTCGATAACCGTCGCTGGAATGGCGTACCGTTCTACCTGCTTTCCGGAAAAAACCTGGCCAGGAAATACTCGGAAATATACGTTGAATTCGAGCGCCCCGATGCCGGTTATCCGGCGGAAGTTGGGAATCTCGTACCCAACTCCCTTGTGGTAAGCATACAGCCAGATCAGGGAATTTACTTCGAGATCAACACCAAGGTTCCGGGGAAAATGAGTACAGAACCAGCCAAAATGCAGTTCTGTCATTCGTGCCATCACGGCCCAAATACTCCAAGTGCTTACGAAAACCTGCTGGCTCAGGCGATAGCTGGAGACCAGAGGTCTTTTGTTAGGTATGACGAAATTGAGGAACAGTGGAAGGTAGTAAGTCGGCTGAACCCTTCCGAACCCGTTACCTACCGCCGGGGAAAAGTCCCTTCTGAGTTAAAGAAATTCATAACTGAGGGGAGCTGGCATGGTCTCGAGGGTTAAATTTGATCTTGCTTTATCTTTCCTCACCCCGGGCAAGGTCCTGAGTGTCGTAGGGAGCTAAGAGGGTTTTTCTGTGAATTCCGATATCTGGTCGGATTCGGATAAGATGCCGCTTAGTATATTACTTGCCGGCCTGTTTTCGTCCACGAGGATGAATGAGAATTCCCCCCCTTCCTCGTTATAGTTCTTTACCAGCAGTCTATCGTTGTGGGTGTCGCCGATGTAGACCCCGTTTTCTTTTCCAACGAGAGATTTCAGTGCCTGGGGATTCGGCTTTGTAAATTCCTCTCTGGTAACTACGTTCCGAATTTCGTAGCCTAATATTTTTTCCGCGAGTTCAACCTCTTTTCTGTTTCGCCCTGTTATATATCCCAGACTGAACTTTTCGTTAATCTGGTCGAGCAGAAGGGGATCGACCAGCGCTTTCTCTTGCTGCCACAGGCCATCTATTTTCCCGGACCCGCTGGAGGAGCCACCTTCGAGATAAAGCTGGTCGAACCTGGCTCGAAGTTTCTCCTTATTAATTTCGACTCCGGCCCGATTTTTGACCCAGTTCAGGTCTCCTCCCCGGGGGAATTTTGCGATAAGTTCATCGAAATTTGAGGATAGCTTGGCCAGGACCAGGCCCTCCGTGACCCTGTAATCGTCGCCGAATTTACCTCTTTTCCGAAAACCTCTTATGGTTCCCAGGTCCAATTCCCCGTCTGCACACAGTTCTGACAGGAGGGATTTAGCCGTACGTTTTACTGCGAGATCGTAACTATTGCTAACGTCGATCAACACGCCGTCGATATCCAGTACTACCCACTTCCAGTTCTTCACCTGGACTCACCTTCCTTGTTGGCCGCTTAACCGAGATGAGGTTCTTGACTCGATGAACTCTTCTAAAGATTCGATCAACCGATCGTTTTCTTTTTTTGTCCCCACGGTGACTCTAATTTTATCGGCAAGGCGGCCGGGAAACTTCCTTACTCCAATCCCTTTTTCAAGCAGGAATTCATGGGCGTCGAGATCCATCAGCAGGAAGTTAGCCTCGGTAGGATAGGAGTATTTTTCAAATCTTTCGTAGATCCTGTTTCTCTCCTCTTTAATAAATTCTACCCGGTCCTGAATAATTTCGTGATTGTCTAACAAAACCTCAGCTATGGTTTCCGAGAGAGAGTTCAAGTTATACGGGGGCTTTACCTTCAGCAAGTGCTCTACAGTCGTTTCACTCGCCACTGCGTAACCGATCCTCGCACCCGCCACCCCGAAAGCCTTTGAGAAGGTTCGCAGGACTATCAAGTTGTCGTATTCCTTTATCAAATCTATCTCTGATTTGCCGGAAAAATCCACATAAGCTTCGTCTAGAATTAGTGGCTTGCCCGTCTCCAGCAGGTCCACAATGGTTTTTCTTTCAAAAGCGTTTCCCGTGGGATTGTTGGGTGAACACAGAAACAGGGCAGCCGAGTCCCGTATTGCATCCTTTATTTGTTGGGGTCGAAGGTCGAAATCTTCGGTCAACGGAACTTCCAGGACGTCAAATCCGGCAAGGTTTGAGTAAAACCGATACATAGAGAACGTTGGGGGAGTTATCACTACTCGATCTCCAGAAAATAACTTGACCGCGTAAGCAATCAACTGGTCCGACCCGCTGCCGGCGACTACGTTCTCCTTGTTGAGCGAGTGGAAATCGGCAAGCTTTTCTCGCAGCCCCTCCGAAGACGAACTGGGATAGCGATTGAATGGTAGGTCCTTCAATTGGGTCATGATCCTTCGTTTTAGTTGTTTCGGTAGGGAGAACGGCGACTCGTTTTTATCCAGCCTGATTTCCGTTTTTTCTCTCTCTGAACTGTAAGGGGTAAGGTTTTTTACTCTATCTCGTATTGTCATTTTCGCCTTCTCCGTA
>JAGXLP010000012.1 GCA_018334615.1 Candidatus Bipolaricaulota bacterium | reverse complement strand
ATTTGGGTTTAAAGACGGGTTACGGCGATGAAAGATTAAAAATCGGCGGCCTGAAGCTCTTTGCCGATGGCTCAATAGGTTCTAAAACTGCCTGGGTTAAGGAGCCGTATAAAGGTGAACCGAACAACAAAGGCATGTCCATCTGGAATAGCGATGAACTGGGTAAATTAATGAGAAAAGCGGACAGCAACGGAATTCAACTGGCAATCCACACCATAGGTGATCGGGCTATCGGTCAGGTTGTTGGTCTATTTGAGGAGATAATCGGTGGCGGAGGGGAGAGTTCGCTTAGGCATCGGATCGAACATTGCGAGATGGCCCGGGAGGATCAGATAGAGAAGATGGGCGAGTTGGGTCTGATCGCCTCCACCCAGCCCAATTACATTGGAAAATGGGGACTCCCCGGTTCTATGTACGAAAGTAGGTTTAGCAGGGAAAAGCTAGCTGAATTGAATATGTTTAGAACGTTTAAGGATAAAGGAGTTCACCTGTCTTTCAGTTCTGACGGAATGCCTTTTGACCCCCTGTTTGGTATTCACTGGGCGGTTAACACCCCGTTTGATTCACAAAGGCTGTCGCCCGAATCCGCCATAAAAGCCTATACCCGGGGTGCGGCTTTTGTTGGAGGGTTAGAAAAACATGTCGGTTCTATTGAACCCGGAAAATTCGCGGACTTTGTCCTTTTAGATGGTGATCCGATCGAAGAGCCGGACAAGATAAAGGACATGGATGTAGAAATGACCTTTATGGAAGGTAAGTTAGTTCACAGTTCTGGTTAACATCATAGCGAGTAGGAGTATGTTTTAGTGCTGTATTCTTCACGAGACAATTTGTGGATCAATAATCAAGAAAGGATTATAATGTATTTATAATATTTAAATAATCCGTGAGGAGGTTAACATGGTTGTAAAGAGGAGCCTGGTACTGACAGTAGCAGTTTTGGTTGTCGCCCTGCCGATTTTTGCAAGTGCTCAATCAACGTCCTATGAGGATTTCTTTAAGGAATTTATTAAAGACAAAGCTGCGAGAATCAAGGAAGATGCGGGCCAATTCGAAGAGGTACTTGATCAATGGGAACAGGGTGAGGTTTCCCAGTCTACGGTAGTAGCAGAATTAAACGAGATGGAAAAAAGAGCTGATAGCTATTTTGAAGAGGTGCTGCGCCTTCCGGCTCCCCAGGGAAATTTTCAAAAATACAAGCAAAGCATCTACTCTTTCGTAACATGGTACAACATAATTGGTATGTTTGCGGACGGAATGTCGGACCTCAACATGTCCAAGCTTGACGCTGCGGTAGCCCTGTCAAATTACTTCCAGGCAAAAACTGACCAGTTTGAGGAAGAATTAATCTCGACTGATTGATTATTCTAAAAGTAAATACTAGAAAATTTTCCGGAATATTTTACACGTAGTTGGGATACAAAGCCTTGCTCTTACCTGGGTAATCCCCGGTCGCTGGACCGGAAATTTACCGATATCAAAATCTACTATGATATAGACGGGATATAAAATGAATGTAGTTCTCGCCTCTGGTTCAAAATTTAGAAGGCAGGCGCTTGACCTGTTGGAAATTGATTATGACGTAATCCCAAGCGAAATTGACGAAAAGACCATTCGACATGACGATCCGGAGACGTTAGCCAGGAAACTGGCGGAGGCTAAAGCCGAGGACGTTGGAAAGAGCCTGAATGGAGATAATTTAGTTATAGCGGGAGATTTGTTCATCCTGTTCCAGGGCTCAATCTACGAGAAACCGGAAACTGAAGAGGAAGCGATAGAGATGCTGAAGGCTTACTCGGGAGAGAAGCTGGAGATCATTTCAGGTGTGTCGATACTAAACACCGAGACGCACGAGTTGAAATCAGCACTGGGGCACAGCGAAATAGCCTTTCGGGATATCAGTAACAATGAAATTGAGAAATACGTCTCTAATTACCCGGTTCGGGATTTTGCCGGTGCTTTTGAAAAAGAAGGAGTGCAGAAATTTTCGAAAGAAGTCCACGGAGATCTCTCCTTCTTAACAGGAATACCGTTAAACAAGTTGATCCAGCTGCTACAGGAGAACGAATTCTATCCCAGTCAATAATCCCGCCCCAGGGGCCGTGATTCTTGACTTGAACCACCCTGTGGATATTATTCCCGCCGAAACCAGCTTAATCCCCCCTGGGTTTATCCTGGGGCACCTCCGGCTAATTTCGATAGGTCTTTGATCCCTCAGCATTTACCGTGCGATTAATTGTTAAAACGGCATAATGTTAGGGTCTTGAGCGAGTTTTTTGGCTTGGCATCTGATATTTTTATACGTAGTTACCGGCTTAAGTCCAGTTCAGGACGTCAAAAGTAATTACCTGCCTATAAGGTTGAAAGATCTCCAGAACAATTTTATCATGTTAAGTGGAATGTACCACTATATCACTTGACTAATTTTATCCTTATTTAGAGGAAAAGTAGGAAATTAAAATTCATTCGAATATTACTGCGGTAGTTGGTGGAGAGAAAATATGGAGACAGAAGAACGAAACGAGAACGCGCGAAATTTGCACGAAAAAAGTACTGAACAAATACTAAAGATAATAAATAGAGAAGATCAGAAAGTGGCTTCTGCCGTAGAAGCTGTTTTACCGAAAATAGAAACCCTGGTGGCGGAATTCGTGAAGACTTATGAAAACGGCGGCGATATTTGTTATATAGGAGCAGGCACCAGCGGTAGAATTGGGGTGCTCGATGCTTCCGAGATTCCCCCTACCTTCAGAGTCCCTTCAAACCGTATAAGAGGGTTGATTGCGGGCGGGAAAAGTGCATTTGCTTCTGCCCGGGAAAGCGAAGAAGACGATAGACAGGCCGGTTATAACAGGGTAAAGCAGGAAATGAGTGAAGGAGATTTTCTTATCGGTGTTTCTGCCAGTGGAGAGACCCCTTTTGTTCTTGGCGGTCTAAAGAGAGCAGAAGAGATAGGCATCACTACTGCAGCCATTACCAGCAACGAAAACCCCAGCGTTGAAAAGATCGCAGAAACCACTGTCGTTGTTGAAACCGGCCCTGAAGTTATCGCTGGTTCCACGAGGATGAAGGCGGGGACCGCCCAGAAGATGATTTTGAATATGATATCCACGACTGCAATGGTTAATCTGGGAAAGGTATATGATAACTTCATGGTTGACGTGGTACCAACCAATAAGAAGTTGAAAAGAAGAGCAATAAGAGCCTTACAGAGTTTAACCGATAAAGACGAGGAAGAGATTCAATCCGTACTGCAGCAGTCGGGTTACGAAGTAAAACCTGCATTAATATCTTTAAAGTTCGGGATACCCGTGAGCGATGCCAGAGAAGCTTTGAGTAAAAATGACGGATTTCTCGGACCCGCCATGGAAGAATTTGATGATAAAGGATAAAGAGGTTCTAAAGTGTTACATTATGCACCCTGGAATGTTGTTATCCATAAATAATTTGAGGGACAGTAATGGCTCAACTTAATCTCTCGAACTCCAAAATCATATTTCCGAAAAAAGGGATTATGGAGGAGAAGAATGTAAGAATAGTGGACGGAACTATCAGTGAAATTGGAGATGGCTCAAATTTTGGTAACGAAGATCAAACGATCGACTTAAATGGTTGTTATCTCTCCCCCGGTTTTATCGATTTGCAGGTGAACGGGGCAGGTGGGGTCGATTTTTTAACCTGTGAGGTTGATGATTTAGAACAAGCAAGTGAGTTTTTATTAGCTCACGGTACGACTTCCTTCCTGGGAACTATTATAACGCAGCCACTAAAATCGATGAATGCCGCCGTAAACAGATTGTTAGAGGGGGACGTAAATAATCTTCTGGGAATTCACCTGGAAGGGCCGTTCCTATCAAGCATCGAGAGAGGGACACACAATCCCGATCACGTCGTTGAGCCCGACCGGGACTCGTTTCAGACAATTATCGGAGATAACGGAGAAGATATCAGGCTATTTACGTTTGCCCCTGAACTGGAAAAGTCAAAAGACTTGCTACGATGGGTGCAATCAATTCAAGCTTTACCGTCAATTGGTCACTCTAAAGCTAGCTACGAGGAAATACAGGAGTTCTTGGATCTCGGTGTTTATTCTTTTACCCACCTTTTCAACGGCATGAAGAACTTTCATCATCGAAACCCGGGACCAGTTGGGGCGGCTTTAAATAGTAACGCTTACGTGGGAATAATAGCCGACGGTCAGCATCTCCACCCGGCCACTGTAAAATTAGTAGAAAATACCAAGGATAGCGAGCTGATTTATCTGGTTACGGATGCTATAGCTGCAGCCGGCATGGATGAAGGTCGGTACGTTCTCGGAGACCAAGTGATTATCGTGAATGACCGTTTAGCCAGGTTGGAGAATGGCACGATAGCTGGTAGTACACTTACACTCGAAAGAGCCGTGGGAAATTATATGGAATTTACGGGGGCTTCTTTGGTTGACGCGGTAAAAACGGTAACAGTGAATCCGGCCAGGTTGTTGGGAATGAAAGAAGAAATTGGAACGATGGCCATCGGGAGCAAAGCCGATCTGGTGGTTTTTGACCGCAATCTCGAGATCAAATATACGATAATTGACGGAGAGGTCGTTTACGATGGTGAGTGTTGAAGTAGAGAGCAATTACGAAGAGATGTCAAAAAAGGCTGCCAGGGAGGTAGGGAAAGAGATCCTGATGCATCAGGCGCCAGTACTCGGTTTACCTACCGGGGAAACACCAAAAGGCATGTACAGACTTCTGGTGAAATATTATGAACACGGACTGGTCGATTTCTCGAATGTAACAACCTTTAACCTTGACGAGTATTACGGAATTAGTAAGGACCATCCGAAAAGCTTTAATCATTATATGAAACGACATCTACTTGAAAGGGTAAATCTGAGAGAAGAAAACTTTCATGTACCCGAGGGAGAAATTCCTAGGAGAGATGTGAGAGATTATTGCGGGAAGTACGAAAATAAAATAAAACAAGCTGGTGGGATAGACCTCCAACTATTGGGAATAGGGACCAATGGCCATATAGGTTTTAACGAGCCGGGGACGGGTTTCGATACTCGGACTAGATTGGTAGAGTTGGCGGAAGAAACGCTCGAGTATAGTTTCGATAACTTGAATGAGGCTCCAGATAAGGCCATTACCATGGGCATTAATACCATAATGGAGGCCAGCAAAATCGTATTGTTGGCCTCCGACAATAGGAAGAAAAGGGCAGTTAGACGAGCGCTTGAAGGTCCAATAACGGAAGAGTGGCCCGGATCGGTATTGCAGTTACATCCCGATGTAACCGCGATATTGGACGAAAAGGCCGCAGAAGATCTGGAGTTATCTCGTGTTAACCTTACGGGGTAAAGTATAAAGGTGGTCTAGTTGACTTCCGTAAATGTGGGTTTAGAGGTTTTACGGGATTCAGAGGAGAAGAGGGTAAGGTTGAAGGATAAGGATGTCGGATTAGTCTCAAACTGTACAGGGGTTACGTCTGATTTTGAGAGATCGGATCAGTTTTTTGTGGGATCCGAAGCTAATTTAAAAGCAGTTTTTATGCCTGAACACGGCTTTTTTTGCACGGGGAAACCCGGAGGGCCGATCAATGATAGTTTAAAAGGTCCAGTGGATGTTCCCCTGATAAGTTTGTATGGAGATAAGCGTCAGCCACCAGAAGACATATTAGAGGATCTTGATGTTCTGGTTTACGATATCCAGGATCTGGGAGTAAGATGTTACACTTACATTCATACGATGGCAAACTGTATGAAAGTTGCCCGGGAAACCGAAACCGAGTTTCTAATTCTGGATAGACCTCCTCCCCTTTCCGGACGAAAGTTTGAAGGAAGGCCGATTGACGATAACCTTGCGTCGTTTATAGGTGGTTATGGACTTCCGATGGTCTACGGGCTCACACCGGGAGAACTCGGAAAATATTTAAGTACCGAGTTTTCACTCGGCCCTCCTCCATCAGTGATAAGAATGGGGGGTTGGCGCCGGGAACTATGGTACGACGAAACTGGTCTGCCCTGGGTTTCCCCGAGCCCCGGAATTCCTAACCCCGAAACAGCTTTACTGTATCCCGCTACAGTACTGTTTGAAGCAACTAATATCTCTGAAGGGAGGGGGACCAACAAGCCTTTCAAATTGTTTGGTGCTCCCTGGGTTACTGATCAGGTTAAAGAAGAATTGATGAACCACCTCCCGGTGTCAGATAGGGGAGCGTGTAAGCTAAGAGAATGCAGGTATAAGCCCAGGTTTTCTAAGTATTCTGGGGAGTTGTGTCATGGTTACGAGATTTACGTGACGGATAGACTCGAATTTTCACCGTTCCGATTCGGGGTAACTCTGGTAAAGGTAGTTCATGACATGTATCCGGAAGACTTTACCTGGTGTAACTCATCGTTAAATAAAGGGAAGAACCACTTTGATCGATTAGCAGGGACCAAAAAATTCCGGGAGTTAATAGAAAAGCGCCGTGACCCCGAAGAAATAGTCAGGTTGGCAGAAGAAGGAATAGGTAAATTTGAGGACTCAGTTTCAGAGTTTTTCCTTTACGAATAGAACGATAGCCCGATATTATATTTATTGAGGAGATATCATGAAAGCGTCAGATGTAGATAAGAACAGCCCGGTACCGATTTACTACCAGATCAAGGAATTGTTCAAGGAAAGAATCGAAGGTGGGGACCTGGAACCTCATCAGCGTTTACCCTCGGAAAGAGATCTGGAAAAGAAGTATGGAATCTCCAGAATGACAGCTCGAAGGGCTTTAACCGAGCTGGAATCGGAAGGTTACGCTTACAGGGAGCAGGGGAAGGGGTCTTACGTAGCGGAGCCGAAGCTTCGCCAGGCATTGCTCGAATTAACCGGTTTTACCGAGGACATGAAAAGAAGGAGGATGAGTCCGGGTGCACGAGTAATCGAACAGAAACTTGTTGACGGTGACCAGGAGCTGGCGGCGAAGCTTGAGGTGGAGGTCGAATCCAAAATTTTCGTCCTGCAGCGAATACGACTGGCCGAGGAAGAACCGCTGGCGATTGAAACCAGCCACCTACGATATGAAGTGTGTGAGGGTATCGAAGAGTACGACTTTGAGGACCGTTCACTGTACGATACTCTAAAAAACGACTTTGATATTTCCCTATCCTGGGCTGAGCAATCGGTTGAAGCTACTCTAGCTGACGAGTTTGAAGCGGAAAACCTTGGAATAGACAAAGGGACACCTATGTTGATGACAGAGAGGACCACCTACCTGGGAGATGAGGAGACTCCCATTGAATACGCTAGGTCGGTCTATCGGGGTGATAGATACAAGTTATTCGTGGAGTTGAGGAGCTAACATGGGTCTGTTGATTGGGATTGATGGAGGGGGTACGGGTACTCGAGGTATAGTTTCGGACGAGTCGGGGAATATACTGGCTGAGACTACAAGCGGACCCTGTAACCTCAACACTTTGGATATTGGGGATGCAGCAGCAAGGTTAAAGGAAATTATTTGTGAACTTTGCAAAGCTAAGTCCAAAAATACCAGTGTAAAACTGGTCGTAGTAGCCCTGGCAGGAGCGGAAAGAAAAAGAAAAAAGAATAAACTAATTGAGCTGATAGAAGATAAGCTTCCGTTTACCGTGACGAGTCGTGTTGAGATAATACCTGATGTTCAAGCAGCTCTGCTCGGAGCGCTAGGGGACGATCAGGGGTTGGTGGTTAATTCCGGTACTGGAGCAATTGCCGTGGGTCAGGACTATATGGGAGATATTGTTCGTGCTGATGGGTGGGGCTATCTCCTTGGAGATGAGGGCAGTGGTTACTGGATAGGCCTGACGGCAATCAAGAAGGTTCTAGAGGAGAAAGACGGTCGGGGTAGAGAGACTTCGTTAAAACGTAGAGTACTGGATTATTACGATATTTGTGAAGTCGAAAACGTTATACCCCTTATCTACGAAAAGGATAAACCGTTACTGGTAAAGTCAATTGCGGGTGTCGCACCGTTGGTATTTGAAGAAGCGAGCGCGGAAGATCAAGTAGCTCGAACTATTGTGTCACGGGCCGGTTATCATTTGGGCCGTACTGCGAAAGCGGTTCTAGATAGAATGGAATATGAAGGGTGCCCGGTGAAAGTAGTTTTAACAGGTGGTGTATTGAAGTCAACTAAAAAGAAGCCGCTTATGGACAGCTTTGAAGCGGAACTGTCGAAAGCCGACCCTGATTGGACATACGTTCAACAAAAGTACTCACCAGAGGTAGGATCTCTTCTCAAAGCGGGAAAACTCTCAACTGGTGAGCTATTTAAACCGAGCTGGAGTTAAATGAAAAAAAATACCTGCGTTAGATCAATAATTGTACCTTCCTGTATAAGTTAAACCTAATCAAGATTGGACACGAAACATATGTCGGAGGGCGAAATGATTGAGTGGCCAGGAAAGTTAGTCATGGTTGGCTTTCAGGGAACCGAGACCGATGACCATCTCAGGAGAATGATAGAAGAATTTCGGGTCGGAGGAGTAATATTATTCCGGCGAAACGTGGTTAATGCCGACCAAGTGGACAGTTTGACCGAGGAAATTCAAAGAATTGCCAAAAACGCCGGGTACGAGAGTCCTCTAATAATTTCAATTGACCAGGAAGGAGGGATGGTCAACAGAATCAGAGACGGGATCACCCTGTCTCCAGGCAATATGGCGATTGGAGCAATTGGGAAGGAGGAAATTGCCCGGGAGATAGGAGAAATAATTGGCAGGGAACTTTCAAGTATAGGGATAAACATGAACCTGGCCCCGGTATTGGATCTGGCAAGATCGCCTTCGAATCATCTGGGGACTAGGTGCTTTGGTGAGGATCCGTGGTTGGTCGGGTCAATGGGACGAGAATTATCTGGAGGATTGGCCGACTACGGAGTCTCTCCTGTAGGAAAACATTTTTTAGGTTACGGGAGTTCTAAAACCGATCCTCATATGGACCTCCCACGAAACAACCTGGGAAGTGAGCAATTGGAAAGTAGCTTAGAGCCGTTTAGAATTGCCCGGGACAACCTGCAAGGTATTATGACTGCTCACATAATCCTAGATTCTATTGATAGCTCTCCTGCGACTCTCTCCGCGAAGGTAATAAAGGGATTATTAAGGGAAAAGATTGGCTTTACCGGGCCCGTGATCACTGATTGTCTGGAAATGGAGGCGATACAGGATATTTATGGCACGGGCGAGGCAGCGGTAAGGGCTGTAAAGTCGGGTGCGGATTTATTGGTAATTTCGCACCATCAACGAGAACAGATTTCCGCTATCCGTTCCCTTAGGAGGGCATTGACCGAGGGGCGGCTGGAAAAGAAAAATTTTGAGGAAAGCTGGAAGCGGGTAAACCGTATATCATCTACTAAACCTTGGAACACGTCCTCCAGTTACTCACTTGAGGAAGACGAAGAAAGAATTACGGAAATATCTGGTCAAACTATTACAGCTCTATGCACGGAGGGAATCCCATTGAAGGAAGGAGATGAAGTTTTATCGATTAACCCGAAATTGTCCGGTCACTCCCTTTCTCCTGTACAGGATAGAGAATACGGGCTGCTCTCAGTTAACTCCAAACTTGAGGAAGCAGGAGTCGGAGTTTCGGAGGTAGTCTACGAAAAAGAAGTGCCAGATTTTCGCCGTTTGGAAAACCAACTTAAAAACTGTGATAAGGTTATAGTGCTAGCTCTGGAAGCTAACAGCAGGGTTAATGATTTAGCGAAATTCATTACCCGCGAGGAAGCGAAGATGATACTTGTGTCATTACAGAACCCGTGGGGCTTTAAAGATATACCCGCTGATAGCCTTCTGTTAACTTATGGCTATTCTCGACCGTCCCTCAAGGGCCTTGCCGATGTATTACTGGGAAGAATTAGGCCAAATTCTAACCCGCCCGTAACCCTGTAGAACATCTAACCAATAAGCCTGAATTCCTCTCTTTTCAGGTTCATCTCATCACAATTTGATTTCGTTTGCCCAAATAGGGAAAAATTTTCGGACGGACCAGAGTACTGGTTGTAGGTGGGTTTAAACTATCCTTTGATAGCTCCCTGAGTACCCTCGACGAAGAACTGCTGAGTGAAGAAAAAGAATATTAGTATAGGGATCACCGAAACGATAGTTCCAGCAGCAATGACCCTGAAATCCTGCTGGAAAGCGGCCTCCAGCGCAGTTAATCCAACCGGTAAGGGGTACTTGGCCTCGTCTTTGAGGATAATCAAAGGCCACATGAAGAAATTCCAGAAGCGGACGAAAGCCAAAATTGCAATTGCCGCGAGTTGAGGTTTAACGACGGGCATCATTATCTGCCACCAGATTCGCAGTTCTCCAGCTCCGTCCATGCGCGCCGATTCTTCAAGTGAATTAGGCACTTTGGCGAAGGCTTCTCGAAGGATAAAAATTCCTATAATGTACACGGAATAGGGCAGGACCACAGCTATATAAGTATTAACGAGCCCCATTCCCTTTATGGTTAGATAGTTTACAACTATCGTGCCCTGAACGGGAATCATTAAAGGGGCAATGATTACGGCGGTGATTAGGGGTTTCCCCCAGAATTCAAACCTGCCCAGCGCGTAGGCTGCCAGGGCAGCAAGCAGTACGTCAACCACTACCCCCATGGCAGTGATCAGTGCAGAGTTGAAGAAGTATTTTAGAATCGGTACTTCCCGGAATAGCCGTACGTAATTGTTGAGAGTTGGCTGGCGAGGAATCCATTGAGGGGTAGAGCTGTAAATATTCTCACCTCTTCCTTTAAATGAAGTGGAGACCGCCCAAAAAAACGGGAAAGTAAAGAAAACTGCCAGCATCATAAGTACGGCATATAGGGCAATTTTTTTGATCTGCGTATAGTTAAACATAGGCCTCCTTGCCCCTGAGTTTGAACAGTAATAAAGAGAAACCACCTATCACTATTGAAAGGACGACCGCCAAAGCAGAAGACAACCCCAGATGAAATCCACCGTCAGGGTCAAACGCTTTTTGATAGATGAGATATACCATTGTCTGAGTATCGGCAGCCCCTCTCGTTAATACGTAAATTTCGCTAAATACCTTCAGGGCGGCGATAGTTGAAAGCATTGAGCAAACTATTATCGTCGGCTTTAGTAATGGAAAGTAAATCCTTCTGATTAGTTGCCACCCAGAGGCTCCGTCTACTTTTGCTGCTTCTATCACGTCCTTGGAAACTCCCTGCAAGCCTGCGAGGTAAAGTATCATGTAGTAACCTATGCCTCGCCAAAAAGTCACGAACATGACCACCCATAGAGCCAAACTGGAATTACCGAGCCAGGCTATGGTTTCGCCACTCGCAAGTAGGCCTGCTGAGTGCAGTAGACCGTTTAGTAAGCCGGTAGAGCTGAAAACCATTTTCCAGGTGTAACCAATTATTACAACTCCCGATATTACTGGAACATAAAAAAGGGTTCTGAATAGTCGAACTCCGGGAATGCGCTGATTTACCAGAATCGCCACCAAAACCGAGGCAATCTGCAGAGGTGGGACTACAAGGACGTAAGTCAAGGAGTTTTCCATTCCCTGATAGAATAGAGAGGCCTCCGAGTGGAATAAATGGCGCCAGGTTACGGTTAAGAGAACCGCCAACAGTGTAAACACGAGGATTTTTATCGGGAATGTAGAAAAAGAAAACTTATTGAACTGGAATTCTTCACCACTGAACATGTAAAGAAAGAAGCCCCCTAAAAAAACAACTGCCAGCAATAAAAGATACCAGTAATTTCCACTAACAAACCGCTGAAACTTCCTATTGATAAACATCCGGCGATAGTGTTGGGTGCCAATCCACATGGACTTGACAACCTCAATGTGTAATTTGTCTTCTCCTATCTCTTCGGTATATACTTTGATGTTCTCTTTATCTTCGTAACGGCTTTTTAATACATTTGCGTAGTTCTGTCCTGACTGTTGCGGCAGGACTCTATCCTGGCGGACCGTGTAGTTTATCTCTGTCATAGTTTCATCAATCACCGGGCCCGCTATTACCGTTAAGAAGACTGCAAATAAAATAATCAAGGAAATTTTAACTATCCAAGATGCCCGCTCGGATCGTAAAGATACAATCATGCAAGCTCCAGTTACTGTAAGCAGCGTCAGAAGTAAAGGTGATCCGGAGAGCTTAGAGATCGAAAAATTATCCCCAAACTGGATCAAAAAACGCCGTATACCCCCAACCACCGGGTGTTTAAAGATATTATAATCTAGGAAGGAGATATAGATTCCCCTGAATATAGGGTAAAATTTGAATACTGCCAGCAGGAGTAGTGGTAATAATAGAAAAGTGTAGGATACCGCGTTTTTTCTTAGTTCCAGTTTTCTTTTGTAGTTTAAGTCATGCCAAAAAGTCATTATTTTGTTTTAGAGAAAAGGCGGAGAAGCTATGAACTTCTCCGCCTTATGGAGTTTCATCGTTACTCGTATTCTTTGATTAGTTCGTTTACCTTTGTCTCGGCATAGTTCAGTGCCTCTTTTACTGGCTTCTCTCCCTTAATGGCTTTCACGTACTGGGTGCGTACTACCTCTTTAATTTCACTCCAGCCGGCCGGTGCTCTTGTCTGGATCAGGCTGGCCGCGTCTGCCATCGTTTTGTCAGCTATAAGTTGCGCTTTGGCCATCTTAGGATTATCTCGTTCTTCGTAATTCTGGAAGAACGGGTCGGAAGAGAGGCCTTTTTTCGTGGAGGGTAAAATAGTGGCTAGTTTTGAAAACTCGATTTGAGATTCGGGGGAAGTCAGAAATTCAGCGAATTTGACTGCCTCCTCTTTTGCATCGGAAGAAGTGAGTACCGAAAGCCCCATCATTGAAACCTGGACCTTGCTGGCTCCCTGAGGCGATACTGGGTACTTAGCAAACTCCACCTTTTCAAAGAGTTTGGGTGTATTGTTTTTGATATGGCTAACGAGCGAAACTCCAATCGGTAGCATGGCGAGTTTACCTGATTCAAACATTCTTTGTAGCCCTTCATAATCGGGTAAACCTTGCGGTATAATACCTTCCTCGTAACATTCATTCCAGTAGGTCAATCTATTGGCCACCTTTTCAGTATTAAACGCCGCCTGAGAGAGATCCTCCGTGAATAATCTGGCCCCCACGCGATGAGTAAGTTCGTAATGTGCTTTGGCGAAATCAACACCAAAGGCGTACTTGTCAGTATTTTCTACGATTTGTTGGCCGTAATCTTTCATATCATCCCACGTTTCAGGGGGATCTGATGGGTCCAAGCCAGCTTCTTGAAAGATTTCCGTATTATAGTAAAGTATCGCAGGTGAAGCGTACCAGGGGAATACGTAATGGTAAGTACCGTCGAATTGGACTTTATCCCACAGAGAATCTATATAAACTTTGCCGGCGTCGGGGTCCTGAAGTTCGATAGGTTCGAGGATGCCTTTTGTGAATACGCTGTACGCTTTATGGAAGTTTAAGTTAATGACATCTGGTTCCTCGTCTGCCGCCATTGAGGTCATCAATTTTTTGACGATATCCCCTTGCTGGTTTTTCATTACTACGTCAATATCAGGGTTTTGCTTCTCGAACTCTGTGATCTGGTCGTTCAGATAAGACTGAAATCGATCGGCCCCCAGCCACCAGGGCCAGAACTCCACCACAGTTGGTTTTGCTGCGGCAGTAAAAGCAAGAGAGAAAACGAGCAGGAATAAGATTGAAAACACAAACCGCTTTTTCATGTATATCACCTAGTGTGATTTAATTGTTCTGATGGTAAAAAACTTGCTTGCTTTTTACACGACTCGCTTAATATTCTCTCTTCACCTCCTTCAGTATAGTGGTATATATGACTTAACATATTGTAACAAGGAACCAATTTTCTGTCAAGTTAACAAGTCTAATGCTTAATTAACCGGTTTATCTTGAAATAACTAAGACCTTTTGCAGGTGAGATATGCTTATGAGGTTAAAGACCCAGTTCGAGGATTGGAAACGTTTTAAAGATGCCCTGAAGCTCAGCCTTCTGGAGGAATGGGTTACGAGGAAGAAGAACTTTGCTGAAGAAATGTAAAAGGAAGTAAGGAAAACTTAGAAATGCAACTCCTTGAAGTAACTGATATGGACGGTAGCTGGAGATCCGTTCCTGTAAGTGAAATGCCGGGGATAGTTAAGGGTGAATTAAAGAGCTGGTTGCCCGAAAATCAGCTAATCCATCAATTACCCGAGAAATTGGAGTACTTCAGCCAAAAGACGCAGCTCAAGGGAATATTTCCAACGCCCGAAAGTTTCAACGAGGAGTTCGTAATAGGATTTCAAAAGCTGGAAGATGATTTAGGCTGTCTAGGAAAGCTTTGGGGGGTTATACCTGAAAACGGCGACAATTAAGCTCTAGGTAAAACTCCCCTCCCTGAACTAGTCCAGGCTTATCGGGTTATACAGATCTTCCTCTTACAATAAGTCGTGATCTTGATTCATAATACCAGCTCGGATAGAAAATGGAATTAAAAGGGGTTCTTAAGGCTTTGAGAGGGTAAAGTCCGTATGAAAAAGTTTAAGAGTATCAATGAAACTGTGATTGATTAATCATTTAAGAATTAACTGTCTTTATGAGTAGAACCTTGATACATCGACCAGGTTTCTTCTTTTAGTCTCTTGTATATATTTGGCCCTACCAGCGGAACCTCGTGCAATTCTTCCAGTGTATGGTAGGGACGGTTTTTCATGATTATTTCAAAGATTTCCTCCCCCACTCCTTTTACTTCAGTGAGAACTTCTTCCGGGGCTAAATTTATTTCTCTTTTGAGTTCTTCCCATTTGGGGTCACCTTGGAATATTTTCTCATCCTCCAGCGCCTTTTCATGTGCGGTTCTTACATCAAGTCCACTAGCTCTGTGTTTTATTTCCTGAAGCTCATGGTAAAGTATGTATTTTTCAAACTCCTTCAATCTCTCGGAAATCCAGATCTCGTTCAGCGGAATACCCAATTCATCCGCTGCCGGTGGGTATATCTTTTGCCCTCGGTATTCAACCCGGTAGCAAGCATTATATTTTTCGATCTTTTTCGGCTCTATATAAATTACGTCAAACCCGAGTCTTTCTGCTTCCTTTCTTGGTTTTATATTATTTGTGAGATTCATACATACCTCCTTAACTGACTTTGACCACGCACGTTTAAGATAGTAACGTCCGAGCCCCCAATTCTTTAGTGATTGTATTATTGCAAAAGCTAGCTCCTCGTGTTTACTGAATTTTTAACAAAAGGCCCGCGATTATTAAGCGTGGCGAAAGCCCGCTTCTTTTTGCTAATTTTTTCCTCCAACCATTGCCAGTTTGAGGTAATACCGATTACCTACCCGGTTAACATGAGAGCCTTTTGTTGGGAATGGAGGTCTAGTACGTGATTGGAAAGAGCGGAGGCTTGCCTTCTGCTCTCTGTTCAAAACTTTTGGGAACACACTCGGCGTTTTTGGGTTCTTTAATCCCCTTCATTGGATGGAGATTTTTCTATTTGTCCTTCGCTCTTAAGCCAGTTGAATAGGGAATTAAATTGCGGTAGTGGAACGTGATAGAAGTTTTCTTCAAGACTTCGTCCATTAGCCCTGCGAGATATTTTCTTGCCTCCCTGGTCTTTATCCCTTTGGTCTTACTATATACCCGGAACTGTTCGAGGAAGCGATTAAAGACGTAATTGTACTGCTCTAAGGTCTTATCTGTCCGTCCTTCTACCTTTCTCCTGAGTTTGAAATCTTCAATTGTCTGGGCCAGCGTTATGTTTTTGGTGGAATTTTTCGATTTTAGGTTTTTGGACGGCTCAAAATAGTTCTTCCCGCTTAAATACCGACACCTGATTGTGCGAACTCATGTTAAAAAATGGGAGGGACACTGGATAAAAGATATTTTTGTGCCGATATATGGGAAGGAACTAATGGTGGTGGAGGCGATCGGATTCGAACCGACACCCTCCTGGGTGCAAACCAGGCGCTCTCCCGTTAGAGCTACGCCCCCCTTTGGTTATGCTATATGATAAGGAATTTTAAAATTTGAGAAGGGAATAATAACCCAATAGTTTATCTTATATCTAATCAAGCGAATGCTTTGTCATTTTTCTCAAATACCCCTAAACCGATTTAAATACTATTCAGTAAACAGTGGGTTTTCAATCCTTAACGGGTTTTTAAGCTCAGTCCTTAAATTACACGATAATATATTTTGCCATAAAGGCTGAAAATCATTCAAGTATACGGTTGTGCTTTCTGTACTTTCATTCTCCATTCTTGTGGCAACAATTCACCCTGGTTTTAGACTCAGTCTGATTGGCGTCAAAAAGGAACGGTCTGGAATGTTTAAGCCCCGAGGTGTCCTTTACGCCAGACCGGGAGGCTTCTACTGAACTAAAAGAGCGAGAAAGCAAAGCGGTCTGAATTACAAGTTTTGGCATCGGAAAAATCCTTACATTTGGGGTTTAACGGTACAACTCCAATTCTATAGATCCTTGTCTTTTCGTTGCAAGCTCCAGAATTTTGGCCCATAATAATTACACCTGCTGGTTCTTTCACCTTTAGTCAATAGATGAGAGGTGGTCTTTAAGGGGAGTTCAACAATCTCTCCTTCAAAACTAAATTATAATCCAGGAGGCATTTCTTTAGGTAAGAATCGCTCAATTTAAGCCCAGGCAAGTTCGGAAAACACAAGGGCCATTTTGGCATAGATGAGGTTGACACCAGAAGAGAAATTCCAGAAAGTTAGGTAAACTAAAAAACCGGAAGTCGGAGAGTCGAGGGTCAGTGCCAAGAGTTTCTCACATGTTGACGGCTTACGTATTAGAATAAACGAGGGGATAAACAATGTATATGATAATAGTGGGAATAGGTGAAATCGGGAGGAGCTTGGTCGAGATAGCCAGTAAAGAAGCCAACGATTTGGTGGTCATCGAGGAGGATAGGGAAAAAGCACAAAATATCTCTCGAGAGTACGACCTGGAAATATATACCGCGGACGCCGCTTCCCAGGAAGTGCTGTTGGAGGCCGGGGCGGAAAGAGCAGATGCCCTGGTTGCCACTACGTCCGACGATGCAACCAATTTGATGGTGATGACTCTGGGGCGAGAGCTCTCGGTCCCTTCTCTGGTCTCTGTGGTCAACCAAGGAGGCCACTCCAAGCTCTTCCGAGCTCAGGGAGTCAACATAATGGAACACCCGGAGGATTTAGTGGCCGAGCATCTTTACAATGCTATTCAGAGACCAAAGATAAAAGACTTTATT
>JAGXLP010000107.1 GCA_018334615.1 Candidatus Bipolaricaulota bacterium | reverse complement strand
CCAGAACATCCGGCTCGATATCTTCTAGCTTTCTCTCGGTCATTTCTACAAGTGAACTCAGGATGGGAGGTGACATATAGTGGTAACCTTTATTGACCGCCTGGATTGCCTCTTCAAGCTCGTCGATGGCGTCCTCCTTGAGCAAATAACCCGATGCTCCCGTCTTTATCGCTCTCCTGATATACCCTTCGTCGTCGTACATGGAAAGAAAGATCACGTCCGTAGCTATACCCTTTTCCTTTAACTTTCTGGTTGCCTCTAAACCGTTTAATCGGGGCATAGATATATCCAGTATCGCAATGTCGGGTTCGTGTTTTTCAATTAATTCCAGTGCTTTGTAGCCATCTCCTGCCTGCCCAACTATCTCGAGAGATTTGTTTCCCCCTAATAGGGTTTCGATTCCCTGGCGTACCAGCGTGTGATCGTCAGCTAGCACTACCTTTAATTTCTCCTTTTTATCCGGTCTTTCATCGGAACTAGTATCGCCCGAATCGACAAAATCTCCACCCTTGGTGTTCTCGTATAAAGCCATAATTAGATCACCTATAGTTTAAACTAACCGAGTTTCCGGGTAAACGGAAGGAACGTACTAATTATCCCCTAAAGATGAGCCAATGAATTGAGTAAATCTGGTGAGGGTATTTCAAACCATTAACCTAGAGGAAGGATAATTTGCGCCCTGGTACCTTCGCCTTCCCTGGAAGTAATTTTAAATTCTCCGCCGGCAATATTAATGTTTTCCTTTATTCCTTTAAGCCCCAGACCCGATTCCTTGACGACTTTGTCCGGGTCGAAACCTTTGCCATCATCCTTTACTGAAAGTTGAATAGAAGAATCTTTGCTGGTCAAATTGACTTCGATCCTATCCGGGTCTGCATGCTTGACGGCATTGTTTAACAACTCCTGAACCGCTCTATAGATAATTATCTTCTTCTCTTCTGCCTGAATCTCTTCGGATAATTCCATAGAGGTCGTCAGTTCTATTTCAGTCGATTCTTTGTAGTTGTCTACCAGCTCTCTTAGGGCAGGGGCGAGTCCAAGTTCGTCCAGCAATGAGGGTCTCAACATGTGTGATAGGTCCCGGTTTTCAGTTATTGCATCGCTTAAAAGGTTCTTCACTTCCTTTAACCTGGTATCGTCAATTTCCTTGTCAAGAATATCGAGTTTCATCTTTGCTCCCATCAGGACTTGACCAAGCTGATCGTGTAACCTCTGAGCTAATCTCTGTCTTTCTTCTTCCCGGACTGAAATCAATTCTCGCCAGAGTTGTTGAAGTTTTGCCTCCCGTTTCCTGAGTGATTCATTTTTTTTCCTGAACAGTTTAGCAAAAATCTGGACTGTATAAGCTGTTGTTATGTAAAGCCCCGCTCCTCCGGTCAGTATTGTTGTGGTGACGTAAAAGGAGTTCTTGTAAAGAGTCGGATTTTCGACAAATATCGACGAATGAGAGATAAGCCCGGCGTACTCGGCAAAGCTCATGCCGGTGAAAAAACTTATCACGAGAAAAGTTAGCGTCCAGGCTTTCCTGGGAGGAAGGAAAAAATTGGCATAAAGGACGGAAAAGAGGTAGAATGCCACGCCAATCCACTCTACTCCACCGATGATGTGGATTAGGTAGGTAAGAATAGACACTTCGACCACGAAATAACCAAAGTGGATATTATGAAGGTTCTTTATTGAACTTTGCGCCTCGATTAATCTGGAAAAAGGGATCGTGATCAATCCCCACATGAGGGGCGAGAAGATCAATGGCAGGGGGAAGTTTAATCCGGCACCAAATCTGAAGTAGAGTGCCAGAATTAAGAACAGGGCGAGAGTAAGCCTTCGAACCCTTATCGTTTGGTTAATTGTTTCCTTTAACTCACTTATGCTACGTCTTTCCTGATCTTTCTCGAAAAAACCCTCCATGGTGCCCCCTTATTCAAAAGTATGGGCCTGCAGCGAGTTTAACATGTAAGGTGGAAGGCGGCCGAAACCGTGGTTGAGTTATCGGAATCCATTTCCGAATTAAAATAATCCACCGCCTCGTCCGTTTTACCAATCCAGAGGTCGATATCGTTTTCTTTCAGAAAAGCCCTGGCCCGATCAGTAACTTCCATCAGTCCGCTACTGCCCTTTCCAACTATCAATAAGTCCGGATTCCTCTCCACTATCCAGGCTAAATCTTCGGGGACAAGTTTGTGCCCCGATTTTCTTATCCATTTTGGATGAATCTCCTCAGCATATATCATTAAGTCGTTCTGGTGTTCCTCGCCGTCAATGACAATCCGCCCGAATGAATAAGATTCTATCAACATATTTATCAACCCCCGTGTTGCTCAGATTTGACAGCTACTGTACTTAAACCGCTCTCATAATTATAAATATATTTTAGCTCAACTGAAAGCTGCGTTTTTGGTCTCTCTTGCTCCCTGAATCCGCGTAAAATGATACCGCAGGAGAATTACGGGACTAAACTATTGGTAGATACTTGAACTCAGATCTTTCATCTTTGAGGAAATTTCACTCTTACCATCAGCGCGGGGACTCGGGCTACTGTATCTTGTTGACGGGGACCTGGGCTAATGGTATGTGGACCCCCCGGCTGAGCACGGGGACTCATCCTACTGGGTTTAACGTTAGCAGTAGCCCCCTGTACCCGTGCTGGGGGCGGAAGGTTCAGAATGCGATTTTCTATGGGACTTTATAAGAACCTAGGTCACTTCAATGGTGAAAGATTTGAGTTGAAAGAATTATTAGCTGGTGTGGGTATCATCTAAAGAGGAAGCCAAAAATCAAGCTCCCCGCGGCGGCAAATAAGCCGGCACTGAGCAGCGCCCCGGCCAGGGAAAAGCTCCCCGCTACCGTTGAGAAGGCCCAGGTTCCAAACGCGGCCCCGAGTGTACCGAGGGTGCCCCTGATACCCATGGCGACACCTCTATCACTCTCCTCGGTGTTATTGGCAATGATTTCGAAGGTTATTGGAAGATAGAGACCGGAACCAATACCCCACAGGGCCGAAAGTATCATCAGAAATATTAATCGATCCGTCATTGAAAAGAGAACGATAAACAACCCGGCGCTGGCTGTCCCCGCTACAAGCACTGTAGAGTTCCCGAAAGCGTCCGTGAATTTCCTGCAAAAAAGTTTGATCAATGTCGCCGTCGTCATCCTTATAGAAACCAGGATGCCGACCATGAAGGACGCGATCCCCACCCCAGTGAGGTAAAGTGGAACTATCGAAGCCCCCAAACCGAAGGTCATAAAAACGATGAAGGAGAAAAGTGAAGCAAACAAGAGTTCCTTGTTGCCGGTTAATAACCTCCAGGCGGGGAGATACGATTTCATCGACGGATAAATTGGAATAGTTGACGGGGTGACCGAGGACATTTTGATGAAATTCTTTACCGATTCCCTTCGGGACAGTTTACTGCTCTCGAAGTAAAACAGCCAGGACAGGTACACAAGCAAAATTGCAACGAGAAGTAACATTAAGAATAACCATTCCATTCCGAACGCACCCTTAATAAATCCTCCGGTTGGAGAACCAACCAACCAGCCCAGACTAACGGCGAAGGAATACAAGGGCAACGCATCGCTGGAACTGGTAATGTAGGACGGGACGGTAACCCACGTTATCGAGTTGGCGAGTCCAAGGAATATCTCACCCAGAAATAGAAGAGGCCATATTTTAATTGAAAGAAGAAACGCAAGAGAAGAGAAAAGATAAAGTAAAGAACCGAGTAGTATCGGTTTATGATGACCGACGAGATCGGACAACTTTCCCAGAGGGATTCTTGTCAACGCCTGCAGAAGATAGTATAGCAGAACCATATTTCCGATCAGCACGACAGGCATTCCAATTTCCTGACCGAAGATTGGAATATAGGGAATTATGCTGCCGACTCCAAAGGTGCAGAGTGCCGAAAATACTGTAAGGATCTTGACGTCTTTGTTAATTTCGAGCATTTCATTATCTCCTACGATAACCAAACTGGCAGAGTATTTACCAACCTGAAACCATTGTAACCAGGGAGGACAAATTCTATCCTATATCTCCGAGGTCTTCACCCTAGAGACTATTGAGAAGGGCGGAAATCTTCAATAGTGACAGAAACCCTCGCGGTACAATAAAGGATATAGAAGGCACACTAGGAAACCGATTCTGTCCTTGCAAATGGATTAGGCTGAAATTAAGGTCCTAGGGAAGGTCCAAAATCGCCTCGGACCATATCGTGAATGGAGAATTGATAGGTTGGTACGGACTTATATGTGGCAGGCAATTGGACAAGGATTGTGGTAAAAATGGTAATTTTTCTCAGACCAGGAAGCTCAAATATAAGTCAATTCAAGGGGTAAAATGACCAGAAAGGTAAGGATAAAGAACAGGTCGGACCTGTTAAAATCGGGTTCTAATGAAGCAAGGGAACTTGCGCTGGACCTGTTTGAGGAAGGGATCAACTCTGCCCTTCCCGAACGGGCAACCCGGGATCATATTGGAATTAACGGGAAGTACTTGATCTCGGGCCAGAGTAGGTACGACCTTGGCGAGA